>DASUYB010000018.1 GCA_036377595.1 Longimicrobium sp.
CCCGAATCTCGTGCTGCCGCGATGATAGATCCTTCGGCCTGCAACCACTTGCGCAGACGCTGATTACAGTCTGGCCGGCCTCAGGATGACGTCATCGTGGAACCGATCGGGGTGCATCAACCAAATTCCCGGATTTCGTATGAGACGGCGATCAGTGCGCCTGCGACGACCACGTGATCGCCATCCCGCCGTTGCCCGCGGGGGTGACGCGGGTGCCGAGGAGGACGCGGTCGAACGGGTTGTCGGGGTGCGCGTGCGTGTAGCCGACGACCTTCCAGCCGCTGAACGCGCCGACGCCCGCGCCGACCACCACGTCGCTCGCCCAGTGGCGGTTGTTGTACATCCGCGAGACGCCCACCAGCCCCGCCGCCGTGTACAGCGTGACCGCCGCCAGCGTCTTCCGCTTGGGCCACCAGTATCCCACCTCGCTCGTCGCCGCCGACGCGGCGGCGAAGGCGGCGCTGGTGTGGCCGCTGGGCATGGACTGGTGGTCGTCGTCGCTGAAGCCGCGCGAGAAGGCGTAGTCCACCGGGTTGTCCGGCCGCACGAACGGCCGCGCGCGCCCCGCGAAGCCCTTGGCCGTGAAGGTGATGCCCTCGGCCAGGACGATGGATTCGAAGGTGTGCAGCCCGATGTCCGTCATGCGCGGCCACTTCAGCGCCCGCCCCGCCGCGAACATCCCGCCGGAGATGATCATCGAGCCGGGCATCCCCAGCACCCGCACGCCGGTGGCGCTGTGCTCCAGGATCTGGTTGGCCTGCACCGACGAGTCCTGCAGCGCGTTGGCCAGCGAGCGGTCGAGCGGCGCCATCACCAGCGCGCCCGCCGCGAAGCCGCCCGCGATGTACAGGTCGCGCCGCGTGAACAGCCGCGCCGAGCGGTGCGCGGCCGTGTCGGGCGCATCCAGCTTCTGCGCGGCGGCGGGCGCCGCCGCGAGCCAGGCCGCCGCGAGCGCCGCCATCCATCGATCGATCATCATCGCCCCCACCTCGACTCGAGTCTCCATCTCCTGCCGTCGCCCGCAACGCCGGCGGTGGGGACCGACATCAGGTATCTGACGCTACGCAAAGAAGTTGCCGCGACGCGCAGGCAGCGGCCGGACGTTCGGAAAGCTCTCGCGGGTCACGCGCGAATCTCTAGGTGCGGATTGACAGCCTTCACGGCCGCGGCCAGGTTTGCCGGAACAGCGCCGCACGCGCGGCGCAGCCGGTGCCGAGGGGCGCTGCGACGGACCACGGGTCCGCCACGCTCGGCAGCCGGCCGATGAACGCAAGGGCGCCCTCTTCATCTCGAGGAGGGTGCCCTGTGTCGTATCTGGAGATGGAGCGGGAGGTGCGCCATGCCCGCGCGTGAGGTGGGCCGCGTCGCCGGCCTGTGGCGCTATCCGGTGAAGTCGATGGCGGCCGAGGCGCTGGAACGGGCCGACGTCGGCTGGCACGGCCTGGAGGGAGACCGGCGGTGGGCGTTCGTCCGTGAGGGGATGGCGCGCAGCGGGTTTCCGTGGCTCACCCTCCGCGAGAACCCGCGGATGTGGGGCTACCGGCCCAGGCTGGCCGATCCCGATCGGCCGGACGCGTGCACCACCCTGGTCCGCACCCCGTCGGGCGCCGAGCTGGACGTGACCGATCCGGCGCTCGCGGAGGAGCTGGGCCACGGCGCGCGCGTGATGCGGCAGAGCCGCGGGATCTTCGACACCTTTCCCCTGTCGCTCATCACCACGCAGACGGTGCGGGCGCTGGGCGGGATGGTCGGTGCGCCGCTCGACCCGCTGCGCTTTCGCCCGAACCTGCTCGTGGAAGCGGCCGGCGGTGAGCCGTTCGCGGAAGATGCGTGGGTCGGCGCCGTGCTGGAGGTGGGCAGCCTCCGCATGCGCGTGGACAAGCGCGACGAGCGGTGCGTGGTGATCAACGTCGATCCCGCCACCACCGAGCGGAACGCGGCCGTGCTGCGGACCGTCGCCCAACAGCGCCAGGCGTGCCTGGGCGTGTACGGAACGACGGTGCACCCCGGCCGCGTATCCGTCGGCGACGCGGTGGTGATCGAAGGCTGACCGGCAGCGCAGAGTCCTGGACGGAAAAGGACGGGCGGCGCGCCCGGGGTGACCGGTCGCGCCGCCCGTCCCCAACGGCCGTCTCGACCTCCCTCAATCCGCCGAGTGGCCGGCGTAGAGCGCCTCGATCTCGTCGGCGTACTTCTTCTCGACCAGGTGGCGCTTGATGCTGAGCTTGGGGGTCAGCAGGCCGTTGTCGATGGTGAACTCGTCGGGGATCACCAGCACCTTCTTGGGCACCTCGTAGCGCGCGAACCCGGTCAGCCGCCCCAGCGTCTCGCGCTCGAACAGCTCGCGCACCTTCGGCTCGCGCGCCAGCGCCGCGTGGTCGCCCGTGGCGATCCCCTGCGCGGCGGCCCACGCGTCCAGGTGCTCGTAGTCGGGGACCACGAGGAGGCTGGGGAAGGCGCGCCGGTCGCCGATCATCACCACCTGCGCCACGAAGGGCGACATCGCCGCCAGGTTCTCCATCGGCGCGGGGGCCACGTTCTTCCCGCCGGCCGTGACGATGATATTCTTCAGCCGGTCGGTGATGCGCAGGAAGCCGTCCTGCAGCTCGCCGATGTCGCCGGTGTGGAACCAGCCGTCGTCGTCGATCACCTCGGCCGTCGCATCCGGGTTGTTCCAGTACCCCTTCATCACGTGCGGCCCGCGGGTAAGGATCTCGCCCTCCTCGTCGATCGCCGCCTCCACGCCGGGGACGATGGGTCCGACCGTCCCGATCCTCCACTTCGCCGGCTTGTTGACGGCGATCACCGGCGACGTCTCGGTCAGCCCGTAGCCCTCGTAGATGGGGAGCCCGGCGGCCCAGAAGAACTTGGCGATCCCCGGCGCCAGCGGCGCGCCGCCGGAGATGAAGGTGCGCAGCCGCCCGCCCGTCCGCGCGCGCAGCTTGGAGAAGACCAGCCTGTCCGCGAGGCGGTGCTGGAACGCCAGCGCGCCGCCGGGCTCGCGCCCCGCCAGCCGCGCGTCGACCACCGCCTCGCCCGTCTTCCGCGCCCAGCCGACGATCGCCTTCTTCACCCCCGTGGCGCCCATCACCTTGGCGTAGATCTTCTCGAACACGCGGGGGACGGAGACGGCCACGGTGGGACGCACCTCGCCCAGGTTGTCGGCCACCTTCTCGATCGACTCGGCGTAGGCGATGCCGATCCCCGAATCGAAGTACCAGTAGTCCACCATCCGCTCGAAGACGTGCGAGAGCGGGAGGAAGGAGAGGGCCACGTCGCCCGGCTGGGGGTCGAGCACGTCGTGCTGGCGGCAGGCGGCGACGTTCGAGCAGAGATTCCAGTGCGTCAGCATCACCCCCTTGGGCGCGCCCGTGGTCCCCGAGGTGTAGATGAGCGTGGCCACGTCGTCGCGGGTGACCTGCGCGGCGCGCTCGCGGTAGCCGGGGGTGAAGCGGCCCGCGTCGATCGAGCGCTGCCCCGCGTCCATCACCTCGTCGAACCGCCGCACGCCCTCCGCGCCCGCGGGGTCGTCGAACGACACGACCAGGCGGAGGTCGGGAAGGTCGCCGCGGATCTCCTGCACCTTGGCCAGCTGCGCCGCGGTGGAGACGAAGACGGCCTTCGCGCCGCAGTCCTTGAGGATGTACGCGGCCTGGTTCGCCGGCAGGGTGGGATAGAGGGGGACGTCGACGCCGCCGATGCCGAGCACCGCGAAGTCGGCCATCATCCACTCGGGGCGGTTCTCGGAGAGGATGGCCACGCGGTCGCCCGCGCCGACGCCCGCGTCGGCCAGCCCCGCGGCCAGCCGGGCGACGCGCGCCTCCAGCTCGTGGTGCGAGATGGTGCGCCACGCACCGCCGGCCTTGTGCTGCATGGCGTCGGGCCGGCCGTAGCGGTCCACCGCGCCCAGGAAGAGCTTGAGCAGGGTGTCGCGCTCCACGGGCGCGAGCGGAACGGGCTGGTTGCGGGCCTTCAGCGCGGTGGCGGTCCTGGGCATGGCGGCCGTGTCGGGTGGGATGGACGGACGTTCGCTCGACTGCCGCGGATGCGGTTTCGCCGCCGCGGTGGCGCGTCCCGCGAATATGCCGGAATCGCCGCGCGGCGCACAAGGCGGGGGCCGGCCCTCTCCCCCGGCCCCTCCCCCAAAACCGACTGGGGGAGGGGGAGACCTCAGCGCGGGGAAGAGTTGGCGGCGCGACACCGCATCGCGCCCTCCCCGGCTCGCCTAGGCTCGCCACCCCTCCCGTACCGGGAGGGGTAGGGGCGAGGACGCCAGCGCGGGCGGCGGAGATTCGCGCGGCCGCGGGGTGGCCCCCTCCCCCCGGCCCATCCCCCGCTCCGCAGGGGAGGGGAGAACAGAATCATCGGTGTGAGCTGAGTTATCACCTCTCCCAGTCGGTTATGGGAGAGTTTCGAAAAAACGAGCCGTGACGGTACTGCCGTCACGGCTCGTTTTTTCGGGTGAGGGCCCCGCGGCGTCAGGGTATCACGGTGAGGTCGCGTGCGGTGAGGCCGAAGGAGAGCGTCCATCCCGACGCCCGCGCGCTTCCCGCGGGCTCGCTGGTGCGCGCGACGCCCAATTGCACGGGTCCGACGGACGCGCCGCCGGCCGCCATCCACGCGCCGCCCGCGTCCGTCCCCGCGCCCGCGCGGACGGAGACCAGACCGAGCCGGTGCTCCACTCCGGCGGAGAGCTGGCGCCGCCATCCCCCCGCCAGCGCGCCCTCGTCCAGCGCGCCCTGGTACGACGCGCTCACCCGCGTCCGCTCGCCCGGGAGCGCGTACGCGGCGCCCAGCCGCAGCGTGGGCGGCAGCCAGGCGCGGTCATACAGCCCGGCCGCCGTCTCGTAGACGGTCACCGGCACGGCGGTGGGATCGACCGCCGTCTCGCTCTCGTCGAAGCGGGTCAGCGCGGCCTCGGCGGCGTTCTTCCCGAAGTCGCTCCGCGTCAGGGTGATCGACTTGGTGCGGAAGTCGTCCGACCACTTCATCCCCGACAGCGCGTTGCTGACCGCGGCGCTCACCGTCAGCCGCTCGCGCGGCTGCGCGGCGACGCCGACGTCCACGCCCCAGCCGTAGCCGCCGCGCACGGAGACCTCGCGCAGCTCGGCGCTCAGGTCCTCCGCCTCCACGTCGAACTCCGGCTCGAACAGGCGGTTCTGCGCCATCGCGCGGCCGATCACGTAGTGCCCGGCCACGCCCACGCTCACCTTGCCGAAGCGGCGGCCGGTGCCGGCGCTGAAGTCCAGCCAGCTGGCGTTGCGGCCGCCGGTGTTCCCCACCGCGTAGTCGGTGCGCCCCGCCTGGTAGCCGTTCACCAGCAGGTCCATCACGTCGCGGCCGACATTCTCCTCGTAGCGGGCGACGTAGCTCACACCGACGGCCACGCGCCGGTACTGCACGGCGGCGATGGGAAGCGTCACCCCCACGCGCGCGTTCGCCCCCTCGTCGGGGATGCCGCCCAGGAACGCGTCCTTCTCGCCCTGCGACCAGCGGTTGAAGTGCATGAACGACGGCAGCTCGCCCAGGCTCGTCCCCACGAAGCGCGTCCCCACGGCCAGCTGGGGGATGGAGACGGACCAGGTGGGCGTGCCCCCCAGCCCCAGGTTGGCGGGGTTGAAGAAGAGCGCGTCCACGCCGCGCGCGTCGGCGACGTAGCTCCCCGCCATCCCCAGCGAGCGCGCGGTGACCGGCGCCTGCGCGGCCGCCGGCGCTGCGACGGCGAGCGCGGCGGCGGCCAGCGCGCGAGATGCGGTGATTCGTGTCATTTCCGCCTCACTCGCCCCGCGCCAGCGGGATCTGCGCGGCCACCGTCACCGGCTCGCGGTTCCCGTTCGCGACCGTCGTCTCGAAATCGTGGCTCAGGCGGATCCACGCCTGCGCGCCGCTGTAATCGACGGTGAGCGTGTACGTGGTCGTGCCCTTCGTCGAGCCGCTCTCGCCCGTCACCTTCATGTTCGTCAGCGTGACGCGGCCGGCCGTCTCGGTAACCACCGTCTGCGCCGTGGCCGCGGCGGTGATGCGCACGGGGACGGTGGCGGCGTTGGCGCGCGACTGCAGGCGCACGCGCACCGGCGCCTCCATCACCAGCTCGCCCGACGCCGCCGCGCCATTGATGCGGATTTCGCCGGAGAGACGGGGATAGACGACCGCCGCGGTGTCGACCAGCTCCAGCAGGTTGCGGCTGACCTCGACGGCGAGGCCGGTGCAGCGCTTCCCCGGCGCGCCGCAGTCGCCCTTCAGCGAGCGCGTCGGCGCGGTGGTGGTCTCGAACGACGGGGCGCGGACCGGGGAGACGGCGGTGCCCAGCGGCTGCGCGCGGAGGACGGCGGCCGCCTCGGGGATCACCGCCTGCACGGTGCCGAGCGAGGCGATCTGGCCGCGCAGCACGCCCGTCGCGAGATCGATCCCGCCGTCGCCGCTCTCGACGAGGCCGCTGGGCGTCTGGACCACGACGGAGGCCAGCCAGGCGCCCTCGCCGCGATGGATGGTGAGGTCGACGTCCGCCGCCTTCGCCAGCGCCAGGCCGGCGGGCTCGAGGCGGAAGGCGTTGGTCCCCGCCGCGCTGCCGCTGGCGGTGGTGGCCGGGGCCACGGTCGGGGTGAGGGTGACCTGCGTTCCCGCGCTCACCGCGCCGGCGGGGATGGCCACCGACGCGCCCGCGGGGGTGCTGACGGTGGCGCCCTGGTCGCCCACGGTGCGGGTGACGGGGTCGCCGGACTGCTCGAAGGGGAGCTGCTGCCCGCGCTCGCAGGCGGCCAGCAGGGTGCAGAAGGCCGCCAGGGCGGCGAACGATGCGTGCTTCATCTGAGGATTACGTCTTCCAACTGGGTCTCGGGGCTGGACCGGCGTGGCGGGCGCCCGTGCACGTCCCGCTGCGGCCTCTGAACCCTTGGCTCCCGCGCGTGGGCGGGAGGGCGGTGTTCGGCTGTCTGCCTTCCGAAGTCGCCTGAGCGGGGCGACGGAGATATCTGCTCGCGTCTCGTGGGTGTACGGCTCGACTGGCGTGGCGGGGCCGGGGACCGCGGTAGCCTCGTAGCTTTGCGTCGCCGCCTTTCGGCGGGTTTGCCGTCCATCACTGGCAGGCGACGAATGGGCGCGTCGCCGGAACTCACCATCCGCGCAAGGAAATATCCGTTCCGAGGCGCCCGCACCGGCGGATGCCGCGCAACTGCTTGGGTTTTCTGGGGATGGGATTAGATCATATGTTTCCACCCCGCTTGCAATCCGCACCCGCACGGGCGATTTGCGGGGATGCCGCGGACGCCAAACACGAGCACGGGGGAGCGGGCTGGCGCCTGCTCCCCCGTGCTCCCGGGGCGGGACGGGCCGGTCACGCCGCAAGCCGCGATGTTCGGCACCACGGCGACGTTGCGACAGGTGAGTGGGAACCTTCGACGCGTGCTGACGTCGCCGTGAGCGAAAGGAATTTCCGTTCCGGACGCACCGATCCCGCCCGATTCCGCGCGACTGCTGGATTTCAGCGAAGATGACGGTCCCCGTGCATCACCGCCGCCGCTTGCAGACCGCACCGTCACCCGCAATTTGCGCGAGCAAAAGACGACGTCCCCGCCCCATGCATCGGGGCGGGGACGGCACCATGCGAAGACTCGCGGCGGCGGGTCGCTGATCCCCGCGCGCCGTAGTTGAACGCGCGCGGGCGATCGCATCTGACCACGGAATCGGAGAACGGGAGATTTTGGTACATCGTCGACCGGGATTTCGCGCGGGCCGCCGCATCTCGCCCTCTCCGGCTCGCCCAGGCTCGCCACCTCTCCCGTACCGGGGCCCGTACCGGGAGAGGTAGCCCGCCACCCTCTGCGCATCTCGCCGGCACCGGTGTGGCCGCCGCGCCGATGTAGTCCGCGAAGGCGGACTGCGTGTTGTTGTAGCCGCGACTTCAGTCGCATCGTATCTACAGCACCACAATGAAGAAGCGCCCCGCGGCCGGCTCGCCGCGGGGCGCTTCTTCATCTGCCGATCCGTCCCGCTCAGTGGCCCATCGGGCCGGCGACGTGCGGGTTGCCCACCTGGATCATCCCCACGGCGCCCTTGCTGGCGTCGGCGAAGGAGTGGGTCACGAAGGCGTACATCCCCTCGCCGCTGCGACCCTCGTCGAACACCGTCTCGAACACCGCGCCGCCGCCCGCCGGGATCCCCCAGGTCTGCACGTGCTCCAGCCGGTTGGCCGGGTTGCCGTCGGGATACACCCGGTCGAAGATGGCGCCGACGATATGGAAGTCGCTGTTCTCGCTGGGCCCGGCGTTCACCACGAAGATGCGCACCCGGTCGCCCACGTCGGCCTTGAGCGGCGCCTTCTGGTACTGCCCGGCGCGGCCGTTGAACACCACGTAGCTGGCCTGCTGCTGCTTGGCCGCCTCGAAGTCGGGCTCCATCGCGCCGTGCGAGAGGTGGCTCGGCTTCGCGTAGAACTCGCTCTGCACCAGCACGAACTCCTTGTCCGCCTTCGTCCCCCACCCGTCCTTCGGGTCGACGATGATGGGGAGATACATCCCCTGCATGATGTGCAGCAGGACCGGCGGCGTGCCGCAGTGCACCATGAACACGCCCGGGTCGTCGGCGCGGAACTGGAAGCGGATCACCTGCCCCGGCATGATCGTCTTGAACGCCTCGTTCATGGGGATGCGCGCGGCGTGGAAGTCGATCGAGTGCGGGATCTTCGACCGGTTGACCAGCTCCACGCGCACCAGGTCGCCCTCGGTGACGCGGATAACCGGGCCGGGCACGGTGCCGCCGAACGTCCACCCTTCGTACTTCACGCCGTCCGCGATCTCCACCGTGTCGTCGGTGATGGGGATGCGGAACTCCTTCACCGGCGCGTCCGTCGCGGGCCGCACCCGGGCGTCGTACGCGGGCGCCGTGGCCGTGCGGGTGACGCCGAAGTCCACGCGCTCCACCGCCTTGCCGCCGTTCGAGGCCATCGCCCACCCGCCGAGCCCCATCGCCAGCGCGCCCGCCACCGCCGCCATTCCGATCCTGTTCGCGTTCATCGTCGTCTCCCCGGGTTCAGGCGGGCGCCTTGTCGCCCGCGTTCTTGCTGCCCTGAAGATGGCGGTCCAGAGGGCGCCCATCCGTCAGCGGGACCCGGAAACGTGCGTAGTGATTTGGATGGGTGCGGATACGTCGCCGGTAGTGAGACGCCCTATCGTATGGGTGCCGACGGGATCGAGATTTTCCTGACGCGCTGTGCGTGGGAGCGGAAAGACCTCAAGACGCGTGGGGATTGGGATTTCGCGCGGGACGCGGCTTTGCGCCCTCTCCGGCTCGCTGGGGCTCGCCACCTCTCCCGTACCGGGAGAGGTAGCCCGCCACCATTGGCGCGACCCCGAGCACCGGTGCGTCGACTGCACCGAAGCGAAGTCCGCGAAGGCGGACTGTGTGTAGTTGTAGCCGCGACTTCAGTCGCATTGTCCACACGACGCGATGTCCGCACGACACGATGTCCACACGATCTTGATCGCACGACGCAAACGCGCCCCGCGACTGGCTGGCCGCGGGGCGCGTGGGCGATCCGGATGGATTTGTCGCCGTCTTAGCAGTACTGCTCGAACGCGCCGACGAGGTCGCGGGCGATGGCGTCGGCGGTGCGGCCCTCGATCTGGTGGCGCTCCATCATGTAGGCCACGTCGCCGTCCTTCAGCAGCGCGATGGAGGGGGACGAGGGCGGATAGCCGTGGATGTACTCGCGGGCGCGCGCGGTGGCCTCCAGGTCCTGCCCGGCGAACACCGTCGTCATCCTGGCCGGCTTCTTCTGCGCCTGCTGCAGCGCCATGGCGATCCCCGGGCGCGCGTTGCGGGCCGCGCAGCCGCACATGCTGTTCACCACCAGCAGCGTGGGCTCCCTGGCGTCGGCCAGCTCGGCATCGACCTCGTCCGCGGTCTTCAGCTCCTGCACGCCCAGCCGCGTCAGCTCCTGCCGCATCGGGGTGATGAACCGCTCGTCGTAAGGCATCCGTCCACCTCCGGTTATGTTGCTCGCATCGGCCCGTGGCCGATTGGTTCACTGCTGTACCATACCCAATCTAAGCTCCCCCGCAAGGCGCGTACACCCGTGGACACTGGACGCGAATTCTGTCGTCTCCAGTGACCGCTGGCGCCAAGGATCCGCCCGCACTCACGCACTCCCGCACTCGGTCACCGCGCGTTCGGCACCCACGGCGTGTCGAGGACGCCGGAGCGGCGGTTGGCGAGGCGCGCGAGCGTGAACAGCAGGTCGGAGAGCCGGTTGAGGTACATGATGTACTCCGCGCGGACCGTGGCCTCGTGCGAGAGGGCGACCACGCGGCGCTCCGCCCGCCGGCAGACGGTGCGCGCGAGGTGCAGCGCCGCGCCCGCCGGCGAGCCGCCGGGGAGGATGAAGCTGTTGAGCGGCTCCAGCTCGCCCTCCGCGGCGTCGATGGCGCGCTCCAGCTCCTCGATCCGCGCGGCGTGCAGCGCGGGGATGTAGGCGTTCTCGCGGCCTCCGTCCTCGGGCGCGGGGGTGGCCAGGTTGGCGCCGAGGGTGAACAGGTCCGCCTGCACCTGCCGCAGCCCGAAATCCCCCAGCCCCGCCGCCTCCAGGTGCAGCACGACGAGGCCGAGCGTGGAGTTCAGCTCGTCGACCTCGCCGTAGGCGTCCACGCGCACGTGGTCCTTGGGCACACGGCCGCCGCCGAACAACCCCGTCTCGCCGCGGTCGCCGGTCTTCGTGTAGATCTTCATCGTCATGGGGATGCGGTCCGGTTGTCGAGCGCGGCTCCCGCGGCGCGGCCGAGCGTCCACTCGAGCCAGAGCAGGCGCCGCAGCACCTTGCGCGGCGTCCACTCCTCGCCGTCGAGCTCGATGCGGGTGCCGCGGCGCTCGGGATCGAGATGGCCCAGGTGCTGAACGACCAGCGCCATCGCCGTGTCCAGCCGCCCGATGGCGGAATCCGGCGTCTCCGCCATCGGCGACGCGCCCAGGCGGCCGAGCGTCCACCACTGCGCGCGGGCCAGCTCCTCCAGCACCTGCCGCACCGTCCAGCCGCCCTCGGCGGGGGTGTCGAGCGCGGCCTCCACCTCGCGGCGGGGGATGGCGCGGATGCGCGCGAGCAGCGTCCCGCGCAGGTCGCCCAGCAGCCGCACGCCGCGCCGCAGCTCGTCGTCGGTGAGCGGCCGCAGGTCGGCGGCGAAGAGCGCGGCGCTCTCGCCGGCGCCGGCGCGCGCGTCGGTCTCGATCCATTCGTCGACCGCGAGCTCCACCTCCGCCTCGAGCGGCGGGACGGGCTCGCCGACCGAGGCCAGGAAGCGCAGCCACTCCACCAGGTCGCGCTCGAACTCGGCCACGGCGTCGGCAGGCGACGGGCCGGCGCCCGCGCATCCCGCCGGCTCCAGCGGGTGCGCCCACAGATGCCCGTCCGCCCCCTCTTCGAGGCCGATGGCGATGCGGGGTGGGGATGAGACTGTCATCTACAGCATGCTCCAATATTTCGCCGCTCCGGCATCGCGCCCTCTCCGGCTCGCTTAGGCTCGCGACCTCTCCCGTACCGGGAGAGGTAGCCCGGACACATCTCGCGCTAAATGCGAACAACAGCGCGGCCACGACCCAAGTCGCGCTCCTAGCCGCAGTTCTCCCCTCCCCTGCGCAGCGGGGGAGGGGCCGGGGGAGGGGGCCTGCCCGCGGCCGCGCAATCACCATTGGACGGGACAGATCTCAACCCCTCGCTCAACTCACCGCCGGCTCCAGCAGCTCCAGCGTGCCCGCATCCGCGTCCAGCCGCGCGCGGACGCCTTCGGGGAGCGTCCAGCTCTCGTCGACGTGGCCGAAGGGGAATCCGTACGCCACAGGCACGCCCATCTCCCCCAGGCGGTCGCGCAGCACGTCCACGAGCGCGGGGACGCCGGGTTCGTCCGCGTCGGGGATCTCGGTGATGCCACCCAGCGCGATCCCCGCGACGCCGTCCAGCACGCCCGCGAGCCGCAGCTGCGTGAGGAGGCGGTCCAGGCGGTACATGTGCTCCCCGACCTCCTCGAGGAAGAGGATCGCGCCCTCCGCGCGGATGGCGTACGGCGTCCCCAGCGTCGCGGCGACGAGCGCCAGGTTGCCGCCGACCAGCCGCCCCTCCGCCGCGCCGGGCACCAGCGTCTCCGCGCGCGCGGCGCCGTCGGGGAACGGGAGCACGCCCGCAGGCTCGGCGACCGTGAGCGCGCGGAGCAATCCATCTTCCGAGAACGCGGTCAGCGTCTGCGTCGCCGGATGCGGGCCGTGGAAGGAGACGATCCCCAGCCGCTGGATGCCCAGGTGCAGCGCGGTGTTGTCGCTGAAGCCGATCACCGGGCGCGGGCGGGCCGCCAGCGCGCGCCAGTCGATGGCGTCGAGGATGCGCATCACCCCGTAGCCACCGCGCAGGCACCAGATCGCGTCGACCGAATCGTCGCGCAGCGCGTCGTTCAGGTCGTCCACGCGCTGCGCATCGGGCGCGGAGAGGTAGCCGTGGCGGTCCCGCGCGCAACGGCCGACGACGGGCTCGAATCCCCATCCCCGCAGGCGTTCCTCCGCGCGGTCGACGGCGCCCTCCGCCAGCGGCCCCGCGGGCGCCACCAGGGCGATGCGCGCACCGGGCCGCAGGGCGGGCGGCCGGATCACGCCGCGCCTCCCGCGAGCGCCAGCAGCACCGCGCCCGCGGCGACGGCGATCCCCGACGCGGCGAGCCACGGCGCGGCGAGCCCCACGTGCGCCAGCGCCACGCCGCCCAGCATCGGCCCCGCCACGCGCCCGAGCGCCGAGAGCGACTGGTAGATCCCCAGCAGCCGCCCCTGCTCGCCCGCGCCGCCCTGGTGCGAGATCAGCGACGACATCGACGGCGACGCCATCCCCTGCCCCAGCGCCACCAGCGCGAGCGCGGCCAGGAGCAGCGCCAGCCCCGGCGCGAGCGCCGTCGCCGCAAGCCCCGCCGCGATCAGCGCGATCCCCAGCAGCGCCGTCCTCGTCTCTCCCGTCCGCTTGACGACGCGGCCGACGAGCGCGCCCTGCGCCAGCGCGGAGACGATGCCGATGAACGCGAACACGTAGGCGATGCCGTGGCGGGTGAAGTGCCAGCGCGCGTCGGCCCACAGGCTGAAGGTGGCCTCCATGGCTGCGATGGCCAGGGTGACGAGGAAGCCGGCCGCGTAGAGCGCGCGCAGCCGGCCGGGCATCCCCCGCCCCACCAGCGCGCGCAGGCGGTCGCCCAACCCGAAGCCGCGCGGGTGCGCCTGCCGCCGCTCGGGCGGAAGCGATTCGGGGAGCAGGACGACGGCGAGCAGCGCGTTCGCCAGTGTCACCGCGGCGGCGGCCAGGAACGGCGCCGCGAATCCCCAGCGCGACATCATCCCGCCCACCGCGGGGCCGATGATGAAGCCGAGGCCGAACGCCGCGCCGATGATCCCCATCCCCCGAGCGCGCTCCTCCGGCCCGGTGACGTCGGCCACGTACGCCTGCGCCACGCCGATGTTCGCGCCCGCCAGCCCGTTGGCCGCGCGCGCCGCGAAGAGCACCGGGAGCGATCCCGCGAGGCCGAACGCGAGGTACGTCGCCGCGGAGCCGAAGAGGCCGAGCAGGAGCACGGGCCGCCGGCCGACGCGATCCGAGATCCGCCCCCACATCGGCGCGAAGAGGAACTGCATCAGCGAGTACACGGCCAGCAGCCAGGTGACCGTGACCGGCCCGGCGCCGAAGCGCTGCGCGTATAGCGGAAGAAGGGGGATGACGATCCCGAACCCCACCAGGTCCAGGAACACGGTGAGGAAGACGATCCCCAGCGGCGACTTCCCCGCGGCCGGGGGACGCACGTCGGCACCCACGTCAGCGCCCGAACGGGAGCCGGGCAAGGCTGCGGAGGTCGCCGATCTGCTCGATGACGGACTTCTCACCCTTCGGTTGTGCCTCGGCCGGAGCGCGCAGGCCGCCCAGGGCGTCGCGCACGTCCAGGATCGCTTCCAGGTAGAGCTGGTCGCGGCGGAAGTCCAGGTCCAGCCGCGCCATCTCGCGCTCGTCGCCGGCGGCCTGCGCTCGGGCGTAGTGCTCGCGGTAGAGCGCTTCCAGGTTGGCGATCAGGTGCTCGCGCGGTCGCGGCACGGCGGCGTCTCCTCCACTCGCGGCGGGCGTTCGGGAAAGGCGGGAAGATACCACCCGCGCCGCGGGAGTGACAACGCGCCGCGCCGTCGGCAGATTCCGCCGACGGATGGCCTCACGCGGAGGCGCGGAGGACGCGGAGAGCTCACCGCGGACTCTGCTTCACGGATCGACAGGAGATCGGACGTGCAGGAAGACGCGCGCATCGCGGCGCTGCGGAAGATGGCGGAGTCGAAGCCGGACGACCCGCGGCCGCGCTTCGGGCTGGCGATGGAATTCGAGAAGGCGGAGCGATGGGAGGAGGCCGTCGCCGAGTTGCGCGCGTACCTGGCCCTCACCGACGACGAGGGGAACGCGTACGGCCGCCTGGGGAAGGCGCTGCGCCAGCTCGGCCGCGACGACGAGGCCAGGGAGGCGTACCGCCAGGGCGTCGACGCCGCCTACCGTCACGGCCATCCCACCATGGCGGGCGAGTTCGAGGACGTGCTGGAGGAGTGGGACTGAGCGAGGTGCGAAAGTGCGAGAGTGCGAAGGTGCGAGAGTGCCAGGAGTGCGCTCCATGCTTTCGCACTTTCGCACTTTCGCACTCTCGCACTCTCGCACTCTCGCACTTGCTCACGGCGGCGCGAACGCCGCCAGCGCGCGCATCCGCACGATCGTCTCGATCTCGTACGCGATGGACTCGGTCGAGCGCCCGTCGGTGGGGATGGAGAGATCGGCGAGACGATAAAGATCCTCGCGCGCGGCGATCATCTCCGCGATGCGCGGCACGGGATCGTCCAGCTCGCGGAACGGGCGGTCGATGATGTCGGCCTTGAGCCGCCGCGCCGTCTCCTCGGGCGACACCTTCAGCCATACCGCCAGCGTGTCGCCGCCCAGCATCCGCAGCAGCTCGGGGCGGGTGATCCAGCCGCCGCCCGGCGCCAGCACCACGAACGGCGTCTCCGCCACCTCCGCGGTGAGCGCCGCCTCCAGCTCGCGCAGCCGCTCCTGCCCGTCGTCGAGCACCAGGTCGCCGATGGTGCGCCCCTCCCGCCGCTCGATCTCCACGTCGAAGTCCAGGAACCGCCACTCCAGCCGCCGTGCCAGCGCCTGCCCCACGGTGCTCTTCCCCGACGTCATGTAGCCGAGCAGGACGACGCGCACGATGGGGCGCGGCGCGGACGGCGGAGCGATCGGCGGCGGTGGGGCGTCGGTCATGCGCGCGCCGCAAAGCAGGATGCGCGCCGCGGCAAGCGTAGAGCGGTCGGCGACACCCCGAGATGTCATCCTGAGGGCGCGGCGACCGGAGCGTCGTCCGCGCAGATGTCTGCGCGCCCGAAGGATCTACTCGACGCGGCTGGAGGTCAGGCCGGACGAGCCGGCATCTCCGCGGGGATGAGTAGATCCTTCGGTCGGCGCCCGCCTTCAGTCCAGACGCGAGTTGGGCGCGGCGCCTCCCTCAGGATGACATCGAGAGGCATCGCAGGATGGCTCCCTCAGGATTCGTCCTGCAGCGGCGCGGCAAGCGCGGCGATGTGCTCCATCAACTCCAGCCCGACGGCGAGCATCCGCCCGTCCGCATCCACCGCCGGGTCGTACGCGGTGATGGCGGCGGCGGCGATGGGCATCCGCGCGGCGACTTCGCCGATGAGCGCGCGCACCTCGTCCGCGGTGAGGCCGGCGGGTGGCTGTAAGGTGTTGGCGCGGCCGTCGTCCGGGTCGTGCACGTCGAGATCCACGTGCAGATAGATGCGCTGCACGCGCCCCGCGAGCGCATCCAGCCGCCACGCCAGCTCGGCCGGATCGCGCACGGCATCGGGCGTGAGCGCCAGGATGCGCGAGCGGTCGAGGTAGTACTGCTCCGCGGGATCGAGGTCGCGCGCGCCGGCGAGCAGCACGTGCTCCTCGGGCACCGGCTCGAAGCCGTCCACGCGGCGCGACAGCTCGCTCCAGCAGCGGCCGAGCGCCACCGCCAGCGCCATCCCGTCCAGCATTCCGCTGACCGTCGTCTCCGGCGTGTTCAGGTCGCCGTGCGCGTCCAGCCACACCACGCCGGTGCCCGGCCCCAGCGACGCCAGGATCCCCAGCGAGGTGATGCAGTTCCCCGCCAGCACCAGCGGGAACGAGCTGCGCCCGAGCGCCGCCCTCACCGCGAACGCCGTCGCGCGCGCCACGTCGAACGCGGTCGCGATCTCCGTCGCCAGCTCCGGCTCCACGCCCACAGTCGTCTCGCGCACGCTCCCGGCGACCACGCGCAGCCGCTCCGCCGCGCCCGCGTCGCGGAAGTGCATCGGCCCCGCGCCCATCCGCACCCCGCGGTGGCCAGAATCGTACGGCACCAGAATCAGATCCACCGGCATCCCCCACCTCCCCTTCATCTGCGTGAGGCAGTCAATCTAAACGGCAACCTCACGCAGAGCAGCAGAGGAAGCAGAGAACTCACCGTAGTCCTCTGCTTCCTCCGCTGCTCTGCGTGATATGAGATTATCTGTTCAGATAAATGCAGGAAGGGCGGAGCACCTCGCGGCGCTCCGCTCTTCTGCGGTTCAACTGCTGACCCTGCTGACTCTGCGTGAGCCCAAAGGATCAGCTTTCGTCCTCGCCGCGATACTGGTCGTCCACGTCGAACGGCTCGGGGCCGTCGTCGTCGGTCAGCTCGTCGACGATGTCCTCCACCGGCGGCGGCACGTCGTCCAGCTCGTCGCCATCGTCACCGTCCACGTCCAGCATCTCCTCCAGCGCGGTGGAATCGACGATCTCCTGCACGCCATCGATGTCGCCCGTCTCGATCGGGCGCGGCTCCTCGTCCTCGTTGGCCACGCGCGCCACGTCCATCACGCAGTCGCCCTCGCCCAGGTTGATCAGCTTCACCCCCTGGGTGTTGCGGCCGATGATGCGGATGCTGTCCACCGCCTGCCGGTTCACGATCCCCTGCCGGGTGATCAGCACCAGCTCGTCGTTGGGATGCACGTCCTTGATGGCGACCACGTGGCCGGTACGATCCGTCATCTTCACGTTGATCACGCCCTTGCCGCCGCGCCGCTGCAGCCGGTAGCTCTCCACCAGCGAGCGCTTGCCCAGCCCCTGCTCCGTCACCACGAGGAGGTGGTTGGCCTCCTTCACCACCACCATCCCCACCACGTAGTCGCCCTCTTCCAGCGTGATCCCGCGCACGCCGGTGGTGGCCCGGCCCATCTCGCGCACGTGCTGCTCGGGGAAGCGGATGGCCATCCCGTCGTGCGTGGCCAGGACCACCTGGCACCCCCCGTCGGAGAGCTGCACGTCGATCAGCGCGTCGCCCTCCAGCACGTTGATGGCGTTCAGCCCCACGCGCCGCGGGTTGCCGTAGGCGCTGAGCACCGTCTTCTTCACCGTGCCGTTGCGCGTGGCGAAGATCAGGAAGCGGTCGTGGCTGAACTCGCGCACCGGCACCAGCGCCGCGATCTTGTCGTCGGAGTCGATGTTGATGAGGTTCACCACCGGCTTCCCCCGGCTGATCCGCGTCCCCTGCGGGATCTCGTGCACCTTCAGCCAGTAGCACTGCCCCTGCTGGGTGAAGAACATCAGGTAGTCGTGGGTGCTCGCCAGGAACACCTGCTCCACCCAGTCCTCCTCCTTCGTGGCCATCCCGCTGATCCCCCGCCCGCCGCGCGCCTGCGCCCGGTAGGTGTCGGCGGGGATGCGCTTGATGTAGCCGGCGTGGGAGACGGTGATCACCATCTCCTCGTCGGGGATCAGGTCCTCGATGGAGAGCCCCGCCGTGTCGCCCAGGATGTCGGTGCGCCGCTCGTCGCCGTACTTGTCGGCCACCTCGAGCAGCTCTTCCTTGACGATGGTGTTCCGCCGCTCGAGGCTGTCGAGGATGTCCTGCAGGTCGGCGATCTGCGCGCGGATCTCGGCCAGCTCGGCCTCGAGCTGCTCGATCTCCAGCCCGGTGAGGCGCGCCAGCCGCATGTTGAGGATGGCGTCGCTCTGCCGCTGCGACAGCGCGAAGCGCCCGCGCAGCCGCTCGCCCGCCTCGTCCGTCGTGGCCGAGGAGCGGATGATGCCGATCACCTCGTCGATGTTGTCGACGGCGATCTTGAGCCCTTCCAGGATGTGCTCGCGCTCGCGGGCCTTCCCCAGCTCGAACTCGGTCCGCCGCACCACCACGTCGTGGCGGTGCGCCACGAAGTGCTTCAGCATCTCCTTCAGCCCCATCACCTTCGGCTCACCGTTGTGCAGCGCCAGCATGATCACGCCGAAGGTGCTCTGCATCTGCGTGTGCTTGAACAGCTGGTTCAGCACGATGTGGGGGATGGCGTCGCGCTTGAGGTCGATGACGATGCGGATCTTCTTGTCGCTCTCGTCGCGCAGGTCGCTGATCCCCTCGAGCTTGCGGTCGCGCACCAGCTCGGCGATGTGCTCGATCAGGCGCGACTTGTTGACCATGAAGGGGATCTCGGTGACGATGATCCGCTCGCCCTTCCCCCCCTCCTTCTCTTCGATCTCGGCCCGCGCGCGCACGATCACGCGCCCGCGGCCGGTCTCGTACGCCTCGCGGATCCCGTCGCGCCCGTAGATCACCCCGCCGGTGGGGAAGTCGGGCCCGCGCACGAACTGCATCAGCGTCTCGGTCTCCGCCTCCGGATGGTCGACCAGGTGGACGCATGCGGCGACGACTTCCCGCAGGTTGTGCGGCGGGATGTTGGTGGCCATCCCCACCGCGATCCCGCTGGAGCCGTTGACCAGGAGGTTGGGCGCGCGCGCGGGAAGGACGCGCGGCTCCTGCAGCCGGTCGTCGAAGTTGGGCGAGAAGTCGACGGTGGCCTTGTCGATGTCGGCCAGCATCTCCGTGGCCAGCGGCGCGAGCCTGGCCTCGGTGTAGCGGTAGGCGGCCGCGCTGTCGCCGTCGATGGAGCCGAAGTTCCCCTGCCCGTCGACCAGCGGGTAGCGCAGCGAGAAGTCCTGCACCATGCGCACGAGCGAGTCGTACACCGCGCTGTCGCCGTGCGGGTGGTACTTGCCCAGCACGTCGCCGACCACGGTCGCGCTCTTCTTGTAGGCGCGGTTGGGGGCCAGCCCCGCCTCGTGCATGGCGAAGAGGATGCGCCGGTGCACCGGCTTCAGCCCGTCGCGCACGTCGGGAAGGGCGCGCTGCACGATCACGCTCATCGAGTAGTCGATGAACGACTCGCGCATCTCGTCTTCGATCAGGCGCGGCAGGACCTTGGCGACCGGTCCGGGGACGTTGCCTTCGTCGCCGTTCTCGGGCGTCTCGGGAGGCGTGGTTTCGTCGGCCATTCAGCGGGTCTGGGAGCGTCGGATGTGCCTGCGTCCGGCGCGGTTGCGCGGGACCGGAATAGTACCCCGGAGGGAGGGCTTCGTGCCCGTGCGCGTGCGCGCGTGAGGGACCGGGCAACCTATGCTCCCGCGCGTGTTTCCGCCAGTTGCGCTCACGCGGTGGACGGGGTCGGGACGCGCGGCAAACATCCAGGATTTCTCACGCAGAGGCCGCAGAGGCCGCAGAGGACCGTCACTCGGCTCCTCTGCGACCTCTGCGGCCTCTGCGTGAGACCATTCCCTCTGATCGTCGACGCCAACGGCGCGTCTCCGCGGGCGGATGTTCCGCCCCCGCTCAGCGCGTCACTGCGACATGGTCTGGATCAGCCCCTGGTACTGCACCGCCCGCATGGTGGTGAAGGGCGGCAGCGGGTGCTTGATGACGTGGTGCGCCTCCTGGCGGGCGTAGTCCTTGGTGATGACCTCCACCATCGTTCCGCCCTGGTAGACGTTGATATGGAAGATCTCCTGCGCGGGCATGATGCGCAGCTCCTCCAGCCCCATCGTCGACGGCAGGCCGTCGATCCACACGCCCACGTACTCCGGCAGCCCGCGCACCGTGGCGCAGTCGGCCGACGCCGTGGTGCTGCTGCAGGGCATCGGATGCAGCTGGGCATACTCCTCCAGGAACGCCAGCGCGTTCCCGCCGGAGAAGGTGTCGAACATCTTCACGTCGAACGAGCGCGCGCTCACCGATGCACGCTCGGTGCGCGCGAGCAGGCTGTTGCCGAACACCACCAGCTCGTCGAGCATCACCGGCTCCGGCGCCAGCCGCACCACCACCGAGTCGTCCTTCTCCAGCGTCAGGTTCGCGCGGACGGCGCGGTAGCCCAGCCGCTCCATCTCCACGTCGTACGTCCCTGGGGGGATGGCGGGAAGGACGAAGCCGCCCTGCGCGTCGGTGTACACCACGATCCGCCGCGAGGGGATGGCCACGCGCGCGGCGGCCAGCGGGTGTCCGTTCGCGCGGTCGAGCAGCTGTCCCCGCACGACGACGCGCTCCGCCCCCTGCGCCTTCGCCGGCACCGCGCCGGCGATCACCGAAAGCACGGGGAGAAGGGTGATCAACAGCTTGCGGGAGATGTGGTTGCGATGTGCCATGACAGGCTGGGGAGGAAGGGTTGGCGGGGCGCGGAGATGTCCGTCGCGCGCCGGTGCAGGAGGTGAATCGCAGCACCTTCCGCGCCACTCGCCGCGCGGCGCACGAAATCCTTTACACGCCACCGTCCGCGAATCAATCATACGCCCCGGAGAGCGTCTGTCCATCCCGGGCGGCCACCCACCCGGCACGGGGCACCACCCCGTCCGCCCGCCCGCCGATCTCCTCCTCCCGGTGCGGCGGCCCGCTGAATCCGACATCAAAATCATCCCCCACCCCCCACAGGAAGCGCGACCGTGTTCGGCTCCACCATCATCGACGTGGCCATCGGCCTGATCATGGTCTACCTGCTGATGAGCCTGCTGTGCTCGGCCATCCGCGAGGGGATCGAGTCCTTCATGAAGACCCGCGCCAGCGACCTGGAGCGCGGCATCCGCGAGCTGCTGCACGAGCGCGAGAGCCCTGGCCTGGTCGAGGCGGTCTACAAGCATCCGCTGATCTCCAGCCTCTACCACGGCGACTACAAGCTGCAGACCGGGGGGAAGGACGCGGGACAGGTGCACAAGGACGTGAAGCTCCCGTCCTACATCCCCGCGGCCAACTTCGCGCTGGCGCTGATGGACGTGGCCGCGCGCGGGAAAGCCACGGACGCGAGCTCCGCCTCCGCCGACAGCACCCGGCTGTCGCTCGACAGCATGCGCGCGGGGATCGCCAACATCGGCAACATCTACGTGCAGCGCGCGCTGCTGACGGCGCTCGACACCGCCAACGGCGAGCTCGCTGCGGCGCAGAAGAACGTGGAGGCGTGGTTCAACGGCAGCATGGACCGCGTCTCGGGCTGGTACAAGCGGCGCACGCAGAGCATCCTCTTCTTCGTCGGGCTGGGCGTGACGGTGGTGATGAACGTCAACAGCATCGGCATCGCCACCGCGCTCATCCGCAGCCCGGCACTGCGCGACGCGGTGGTGGCCCAGGCGCAGACGCTCGCGGCCGACACGGCGCTCGCGCAGCGGCTGGCCGCCGACACCAGCCGCACCGCCGACTCGCTCGTCACCACGAACATCCGGCGGCAGGTGGCGGCCATCAACAGCCTCGACCTGCCCATCGGCTGGGCCGAGGGGATGCGAGGGCCCATCGAGGGCCGGTCGGGCGTGGCGTGGTGGGACTGGGCGTCGCCGATCCTGGGGTGGCTGCTGACCGCGTTCGCGGTGACGCTGGGCGCGCCGTTCTGGTTCGACGTGCTGAACAAGTTCATCGTGGTGCGCTCCACGGTGAAGCCGCACGAGAAGAGCCCCGAGGAGGGCTCGGAAGACCGGCAGCCGCGCGGCGGCGGCACCCCTCCGCCGCACCTGGGCGCCGTCCGGGACCAGGGCCAGCCCCCGCAACCGCAGCCGCCGCAGCCGCCGCAGCCGCAGCCTCCACCCCCGCCACAGGGAGACGCCGGCTGAGCGCGAGCGGATCGATCGAGCACGAACGCGGGAGGCGCCTCGCCTCCCGCGTTTCTCAATTCGTCTCCGGCGGCGAGGCGGGCGCGATCCGCACCACGCGCACCTTTCCGTCCCTCTCCGCCTGCAGCTCCGCGACCTCGGCGCGGAAGGCGGACCTCCCCGCTGCGTACGTCTCGGGGAAGCGGTCGACGAGCGACACGGTGGCGTCGAACGACGGGTCGATCCACGCCAGCAGCTCGCGGATCTCCGCGTGCTGCGCCTTCAGGTTGCCCCAGTGCCAGATCGGCTCGTGGTAGAAGGCGCGGTTCCGCAGCAGCCGCACGCGGTTCAGCCGCCCGGAGATCACCTTCCGCTTGCGCAGCTGCGGCGGGATGGCCGGGAAGACGGCGGAGAGCAGGCGCGGCCAGAGGACCTGCCGGTGCTCGTAGCGCACGTCCAGCAGCGCCGTCCAGAAGCCGAAGGTGAGCTCGGCCACCAGGTGCGGCGGGTCCAGCGGCTTCCCCCGCCCGCGCAGCCGCGCCTTGGCCTCCTGCACGCGGCTCCACTCGTCGGGCGCCAGGATCGGCGGGTGCGCGTCGAGCCAGCAGGGCACGTCGCGGCACGCCACCCCGGCGAAGCGCTGCTGGCCCGCGTTGAACAGGCTGTTGCGCAGCGCCACCTCCAGCCCGTGCAGCGCGGGATACAGCGTCTCGCACAGGCGCATGCTCCACAGGTAGGTGGAGACCGCGCCGACGTCGTCGTCGCCACGGTAGCGGTACGCGCCCAGGCGCTCGGCCGAGAGGGCGCGCGAGACCGCGGGCAGGTAGAGAAGGGGTTGACTCATGGGTCGGCCGGGGTTATCATGGTGGCACTGTCCCCGGGTTAATCCTCTGCGCAAGCATGATCCCGGGGTCTTTTTTTGCCCCTGCTCCCGGGTGAGCGGAGAAAACAGCGGCGGCGCACATGGTAAACATGGACGCCGCCGCTCACAAGAGGTGCAAACGCTTCCCAACGTGAACGGAGGCGCTCCTTTCGGGGCGCCTCCGGATCATGTTAGGTCATCGGTGCGAAAACGCTCAGGTCGCCGCGACCTGCACCTTCGGCGTGGGGAGCTCGGGCTCGGGGGTGAAGTCCTCGCCGGGGTTGATGAAGCGGTCGCTCTCGAGCGCGTACTGGCGGTCGTGCAGCTCGCGGTAGCGGCCGCGGAGCGCCATCAGCTCGGCGTGCGTGCCGCGCTCCACCACCTCGCCCTTCTCCAGCACCAGGATCTGGTCGGCGCTGCGGATGGTGGACAGGCGGTGCGCGATGACGAACGCGGTGCGCCCCTGGCGCAGGAGCCGGAGCCCTTCCTGGATCTTGTACTCGCTCTCGCTGTCCAGGCTCGAAGTGGCCTCGTCGAGGATCAGGATGCGCGGGTCGGCCAGGAGCGCGCGGGCGATGGCGATGCGCTGCCGCTGCCCGCCCGAGAGCTTGATCCCCCGCTCGCCCACGATGGTGTCGTAGCCCTCGGGGAGGCCGCGGATGAACTCGTCGGCGTTGGCCAGCTCCGCCACCTCCTCGATCTCGGCGCGCGTGGCGTCGGGCCGCGCGAACCGGATGTTGTCGGCCACGGTGCCGTCGAACAGGAAGTTCTCCTGCAGCACCACGCCCAGTTGCGCGCGGTAGTCGGCCAGCTTCACCTCTTCCAGGTCGCGGCCGTCCACCAGCACGCGCCCCCGGGTGGGGCGGTTGAAGGCCATCACCAGGCTGGCCAGCGTGCTCTTTCCCGAGCCGCTGGAGCCGACCAGCGCCGTGGTCGATCCCGCGGGCGCGTCGACCGTCACCTCGCGCAGCACGGGCTGGCCCTCGTTGTACTCGTACCAGACCTGCTCCAGCCGCACGTCGCCGCGGATCACGCCCAGGTGGTCGCGCAGCGCGTCCTCCTGGTCCTCGGTCTTCATCCCCAGGATCTCGCGGATGCGGTCCAGCCCCGCGAACGCCTCGGTGAGCTGCGTGCCGACGCTGGCGATGGACATCACTGGCGCCGCCAGCACGGCGGTGAAGGCCAGGTAGCTGAACAGGTCGCCCACCGTCATCCGCCCGCCCAGGATGGCCCGCCCGCCGACCAGGATCACGACCACCGCGACCAGCCCGATCACCACCGTGGCGATGGACTGGACCGACGAGATGCCGGTGATGGAGCGCGCCACGTTGCGGAACAGCCGGTGCGCGCCGCGGGTGAACACGCGCTGCTCGCGCTTCTCGGTGCTGTACGCCTTCACCACGCGGATCCCGCCCAGCGTCTCGTTCAGCCGGCCGGTGACCTCGGCGGTGATCTGGCCGCGCTCGCGGAAGATCGGCCGCAGCCGGGTGAAGGTGTAGCCCATCACCGCGCCGAAGGCGATCAGGATGCCCACGATCCACAGCGTGAGCTGCCAGTTGAGGTACAGCAGCGCGGCCACGGCGAACACGGCGGTGATGGCGCCGCCCACCAGCTGCACCAGCCCGGTGCCCACCAGGTTCCGGATCCCCTCCGCGTCGGTCATGATGCGGGAGATGAGGATGCCGGTCTGCGTGGAGTCGTAGTAGCGCACCGGCAGCCGGGTGATGTGCTCCATCACCCGGCGGCGCATGTCCGTGATGGCGCGCTGCGCCGTGATGCTGATGATCTGTCCGAGCGCGAACGAGCCCGCCGCCTGGATGAGCGTGGCGCCGGCCACCGCCAGCGCCAGCGGCACCAGCAGCCGCGTCTCGCCGCCGTCGATCACGCGGTCGATGACGAACTTGGGCGCGGCGGGCAGCACCAGCCCCGACACGCGGCTCAGCACCGTCAGCAGCAGCCCCAGCGCCAGGTAGCGCCGATGGTGCCACACCAGCCTGCGCGCCTCGCGCCACGCCTCGGGCGAGCCCATCGCCTTCTTCTTTTTCTTCGCCGTTTCGTCCGTCTTCGTCACGGTCGCCAAGAATGCCAATCCTCTCGTGCGCGGGCCCGCGCGGGGGCCGGCGTTCGTCGCAGCTCGGGGGGCGCGGGAAGCCGCGCCGGGCGGAATCCGTCGCCAGTGGAAGGGTGGGAAGGAGATGGATACACCGCATCGCCCGATCCGCTCCCCTCGGCGAGAAATCCGCCGCGCGCCCGGCCCGGGGTCACGCCGCCGCGGCGGCCCGCGCGCCGGCGAACAGGTCGCGCAGCGGCACGCGCGCGGGCACCGGGCCGGGGCGGATCACGATCCCCGCGGGGAGATCGGCCGCGCCGGCGCGGGCGGGGAGATCGGGGCCGTCCGGCGCCCCGCGGGGAAGGGTGAGCAGCGAGTACATCGGTCATCCGTCCACGATTGAAGGAACGCCGCCCCGGCGCGGGAGGCCGGGGCGGCCCGCCGGCCGCCTCAGCGCGCGGCCACCTCGTCCAGCGTGGGATAGTCGGTGTAGCCACGCGCGTCGCCGCCGTAGAAGGTGGCGCGGTCGGGCGCGTTCAGCGGCGCGCCCTCGCGGAGGCGGCGCGGCAGGTCCGGGTTGGCCAGGAACGCCACCGCGAACGACACCAGGTCCGCCTCGCCGCGTGCGAGGGCCGCGTTGGCGGCGTCCGCGTCGTAGCCGCCGTTGGCGATCAGCGGGCCGCGGAAGGCGGCGCGCATCGCGGGCGTCACCCGCGGCCCGGGCGCGGCGAACGGGCCGCCGACGGCCTCGATCACGTGCAGGTACGCCAGCCCGAACGGGCTCAGCGCCGACGCCGCGTAGGAGAACGTCGACCCGGGGTCCGAGTCGGACATCCCGTTCGCCGCCACCTTCGGCGACAGCCGCACGCCCACGCGGTCGCCGCCCCAGACGTCCACCGCGGCCTGCGTGGCCTCGAGCAGGAAGCGCACGCGGTTGTTGAGGCTGCCGCCGTAGCGGTCGGTGCGCCGGTTGGAGCCGTCGCGCAGGAACTGGTCGATGAGGTAGCCGTTGGCGCCGTGCAGCTCGACCCCGTCGAACCCGGCGTCGTACGCGCGCCGCGCGCCCTCGGCGAACTGCTCGACGACGCCCGCGATCTCGTCCGTCTCCAGCGCGCGCGGGGTGACGTACGGCTGCATGCCCTCGTAGGTCAGCACCTGCCCCTCGAAGCCGATGGCCGACGGGGCGACGGGGAGCTCGCCGCCGTGGAAGGACGGGTGCGACACCCGGCCCGTGTGCCACAGCTGCGCGAAGATCCGCCCGCCCTCCTCGTGCACCGCATCCGTCACCCTGCGCCACGCCGCCACCTGCGCGTCGGCGTGGATCCCCGGCGTGCTGGTGTAGCCCACCCCCTGCGGCGACACCTGCGTCCCCTCGCTCACGATCAGCCCGGCGGTCGAGCGCTGGCGGTAGTACTCCACGGTCAGGTCCGTCACCACGTTCCCCTCGGCCGCGCGGCTGCGGGTCATGGGCGCCATCACCAGCCGGTTGCGCAGCTCGTACGGCCCGAGCTGAAACGGCGCGAACAGGTTCCGCTCGCTGTTGCTGCTCATTCGCTCCTCGTCCTTTCCCCATCCCCACGTTGTCAAAAGCGCAACCGTAATCGTTACAGTTGCAGATACGGACACACCGATCCCCCTCTCCCGATTCTCACGGGAGATACTGCTTCACACCGCCTGCGTCCGGATTACGGTGAAGGCGCCGGCTGCGGCGTGGGCACCCGCCGCTGGGAGACCAGGCGCGGGACCCCGCGCTGCGTCCCCAGGCGCGCGATCAGCGTCTCCAGCTCCGCCGGCGCCAGCTCGACGCGCAGCTCGCGGGCACGGAACCCCTGGGCGGCCGCCCGCAGCGTGTAGCGCCCCGGCGGCACGGCGGCGAAGTCGAAGCCGCCCGTCTCCCCCGTGACCGCGGTGCGCGGCGCGGCGGCGCTGTCGGCCGCGACCAGAATCACCTGCGCGTTGGCGACGGCGTTCCCCGCCGCGTCGGTCACCCGCCCGATCACGCGCCCCGCCTGCGCCGCGGCCGGCGCGGCGAGCGCCAGGAGGGAGAGGAGGGCCCCGGCCACCACCACCGCCGCCCCGGCCCCGCCAGACCGAACGAAGAACTTCCGCATCGCGCCCTCCTCTCCCTGGTCCCGCGTTCCCGCATCTCCCGGCAACCGCAACTGCTTTGGTTACAGATAGATGACGATCGAACCGCGTCCGCCGTGACCGCTCAGGCTCGCTGGCGGACGACTTCCTCCACCTCCGCGGCGAACGTCTCGCCGCAGCACCCCTCGGCCCGCGCGCGGCTCAGCACCTCGCGTCCCACGTCGTCGATGGTGACCTCGGCCAGCACGCCCTCCATGGCCCGGTGCGCGCGGCAGAAGATGGGACGCAGCACGTCGCGGATGTTGCCGCCCACGTTGCAGCTACGCGACGGCTCCGACGGGTGCAGCGAGAACAGCTCCTCGTCGTCCTCCACCGCCCGGTACACATCCAGCAGGGTGATCTCGCCGGGCTCGCGGGCCAGGGTGGCGCCGCCGCCCACGCCGGGCTGCACGCTCACCATCCCCGCGTTGCGCAGCGCGCCGATGATGCGGCGCACGACCACGGGGTGCGTGTTGACGCTCGACGCCAGGCGCTCCGAGGTCTGCGCCTCGGAGCGCTTCCACGCCATGTAGGCCAGCACGTGCACCGCGACCGCGACCCTGCTGCTGATCATCTTCGCTGCTTCGCTCCCGGGCTCCCGAAACTGTAACCAGATTAGTTGCGATTGACGGGGTTGTCAAGCGGGTGACTGTCATCGCGCTGTGGTGGCCACGCAGAGCCGCGATCCGGCGGCCTCTTTCGCGCGGGCGATCCCTTTCGGGTGGGGGACACGACCTCCATCGCCCTCGTTCGCCTTGACGAACGTCAGGTCGATCCAGCAGCGGTGCGCATACGCCATTCAGTGATTGAAATTCGTGTCGGTTTGTGATACTCTCGATGTGCCGGAGGCCGCGCCGCCGACATCGCATCACCCTGGAGGAATCGCATGAAGAAGCTGACGCTGGATGCGGAGACGCTGGTCGTGGAGACGTTCGAGGCCAGCGATACGGACGAGTCGCTCGGGACCGTGAAGGGCCAGGAGATGTATGCGTCGAGCCTGCTGACCTGCGAGGACACCAACTGCGGCAAGACCTACTGCACCACCCGCTCGCCGTGCGCCTGCTGAGCCGCGGCTGACGCGGCGGCGCCCGTCCGCGCATGCCCGGCGGCGCGGACCTCCGGTGCACGGGCGGGCGCCCGATCGGCAGTGAAGCCCCATTCCCTGAACGTGACGTGCGGCGCGATGCGCTCAAAAACCGCTCCTCCACCTCACAGTAGACGAAACGCAAGTTGTTGCGTAAAATGGGAGCATCACTTCGTCGGTTTCGGATCTCTCACTCAAAGGAGACCCCATGAAGATGCTTCGCCTGGACCTGGACAGCCTGTGCGTGGAGTCGTTCGGCACCGCCGCCGCCGAGGCCCCGATGGCGGAAGTGCCGCCGACCTACGACCGCTCCTGCATCCTCAGCTGCCCGCTCGCCTGCTGAGCACGCCGCATCACCGCGGAACGACGGCGGGCGCGGGACTGTAGCCGCGCCCGCCGTTGTTTCCACCCGCCCCTGCGCTACCGCGACGGGGCGATGCGCCAGAGCTCGCCGTTCTGCTCGTCGGTCACCAGGTAGAGGTTGCCGTCGGGCCCCTGGCGCACGTCGCGGATACGCTTGCCGCGGTCCGTCAGCAGGTGCTCCTCGCCGGTGACGCGGTTGTCGCGGATCACCAGCCGCACCAGGCGCTGGCTGGCCAGCCCGCCCACGAACAGGCTCCCGCGCCACGCGGGGAACGCGCTCCCCGTGTAGAACTGCGCGCCCGACGGCGCGATCACCGGGTCCCAGTAGTAGACC
This sequence comes from Longimicrobium sp., assembly GCA_036377595.1. Lineage (NCBI taxonomy): Bacteria > Pseudomonadati > Gemmatimonadota > Longimicrobiia > Longimicrobiales > Longimicrobiaceae > Longimicrobium > Longimicrobium sp. The sequence goes on from DASUYB010000018.1 coordinate 28,742, forward strand.
GGCTGCTCCATCCCCGGGCGCTGCGTCTGCGCCTGGCCCAGGGCGGAGGAGATGGTGCCGCCGCGGTACTCGATGCCGTACGCCTGCACCGGCCAGCCGTAGTTCCTGCCCTTCTCGATGCGGTTCAGCTCGTCGCCGCCGCGCGTGCCGTGCTCGATGATCCAGAAGCGGCCCTGCGGGTCGAAGGCGGACGCCTGGATGTTGCGGTGGCCGATGGACCAGATCTCCGGCAGCGCGCCCGACTCCCCCGCGAACGGGTTGTCGCGCGGCACCGAGCCGTCCGGCGCGATGCGGAGCGTCTTCCCCAGGTGGCTCCCCCGGTCCTGCGCCTGCGGCCGCGTGGCGTTGTCGGAGCGCTCGCCCATGGTCACGTACAGCATCCCGTCGGGCCCGAACGCCAGCCGCGAGCCGAAGTGCATGTTGTTGCCGTAGGTGGGCCGCGTGTGGAGGATCACGCGCACCTGCTCCAGCCGCGTGCCGTCGGCCGAGAGCGTGCCGCGGGCCACGCTGGTGCCGTTGCCGCCCTCGCGCGGCTCGGTGAAGCTCCAGAAGACGGTGCGGTCGGTGGCGAATCCGGGGCTGAGCGCCACGTCCAGCAACCCGCCCTGCCCGCGCGTCGCCCGCGATCGGCGCGCCGATCTCCCCCGAGGCGCTGACGATGCGCAGGCGGCCGGCCTTCTCGGTGACGAGGAAGCGGCCGTCCGGCAGCGGCTCCACCGACCACGGCTTTTCGATCCCCCGCGCCACCACCTGCACGTCGAAGGCGACGCTCGAGCGGACGCCGCAGGTGCGCGTCTGGCCGGGGGACGCCGGCTGCTGGCCTTCGCCGTTGGGCGGGCGCGTTTCCAGCGGGCGGCATTCCTGTCCGGCGGCCTGCCCGGACCCGGTGGACACCGCCTCGCCCGGCGCGGCCTCGACGGAGGCGCGGGGCTGCGGCGCGCACGCCGCCACGGCGCACGCGAGAAGGAGCGATGTGGCTCGAGTCTGTCGCATCGGGGATTCGTCCGACTTCAGGTGGGTGAGGTCGCACAGAGGTTGATCCAGCCTGGAATCGGGCTGCAAGAACGGTGCGCCCTTGCCTGCACGGTCGTCCATCTCCCCATCATCGATCACCGACGAAGATGCCGGAGCGCACGCGCCGATTTGCCTCCGCGCCGCGGGAGCCTACATTCGCCACGAGGCCGACGTCTCCCTGATCCCCATCTCCATCCTCCCATGCGCCCATTCACGATCGATCCCGACATCACCCGCGCGCAGACGCTGCCGGCGGAGGTGTACCACGACCCCGCGTGGTACTCGCTGCAGAAGGAGCGGGTGTTCGCGCGCAGCTGGCAGCTGGTGCGCGGCGCCGAGCGGGTGAAGGCGCCCGGTCACCTTCTCCCCTTCACGCTGCTGGAGGGGTGCCTGGACGAGCCGCTGGTGCTGGCGTGCGGCGACGATTCTGTGCTGCGCTGCCTCAGTAACGTCTGCACGCACCGCGGCACCGTCGTCTGCGAGGGCGAGACGCACGCGCACGGGCTGCGCTGCCGCTACCACGGCCGCCGTTTCGCGCTGGACGGGAAGATGACGTTCATGCCCGAGTTCGACGGCGTGCAGGACTTCCCCTCGCCCGCCGACGACCTGCCGCGGCTGCCGCTGGAGCGCTGGGGGCCGCTGCACTTCACCGCGCTGGACCCGGCGTGCCCGTTCGAAGAGTGGATCGCGCCGGTGCGCGAGCGCGTGGGCTTCCTCCCGCTCGACCAGTTCGTCTTCGACGCGGCGACGAGCCGCGACTACCTGATCGGGGCCCACTGGGCGCTGTACGTGGACAACTACCTGGAGGAGTTCCACATCCCCTACGTGCACGCCTCGCTGAGCGACGCGCTGGACTACTCGACGTATCGCACGGAGACGTTCGACTGGTGCAGCCTGCAGCTGGGCACCACGAAGCACGCCGCCGAGGCGTTCGCGCTTCCGCCCGGGCACCCGGACGAGGGGACGCTGGTGGCGGCGTACTACTGGTGGCTCTTCCCCAACCTGATGCTGAACTTCTATCCGTGGGGACTGTCGGTGAACCTGGTGCAGCCGCTGGGCCCGGAGCGCACCCGCGTCTCGTTCCTCAGCTACGTGTGGGACGCGGCCAAGCGCGCCAGCGGCGCCGGCGCCGACCTCCACCGCGTGGAGATGGAGGACGAGGAGGTGGTCGAGGCGGTGCAGAAGGGCGTCAAGTCGCGCCTTTACCACCGCGGGAGGTACTCACCCCGGCGGGAGGTGGGGACGCATCACTTCCACGAGTTGCTGCAGCGAGCGGCTCAGGTTTGATACAGGTGTCGGGATGGAGAACGGGGCCGGTGGCGATTGCCACCGGCCCCGTTCTACCGTCTATCGTTCGAGAATCAGCCGTTGCCGACGCCGTGACCCTCGGACTGCTGCCCGTTCTCGCTGCCGTCGCCGACCTGGGTGGCGTTGGGGGTGCTGCCCACGTCGATCTTGCGGCGGCGGGCCTTCTCGCTCTTGGGGATGCGCACGGTGAGCACGCCGTCCTCGAACGCGGCCTGGATGCCGTCGGGGTCCACGTCGCGCGGGAGGACGAACGAGCGCGCGAAGGTGCCGTAGCGCCGCTCGGCCAGGTGGTAGCGCCCCTCCTGCCCTTCGGTGCGCTCCTCGCGCTTCTCGCCGCGGATGGTCAGCACGTTGTTCTCGACGTCGACCTCGATGTTCTCGCGCTTCAGCCCCGGCATCTCCACGTGCACCAGGATCTCGCGCTCGTTCTCGACCACGTCGGTCTCGGGCGCGCGCATCAGGTTGCCGTGGGTGCGGGCGCCCACGTTGCCGAACACCTGGTCGAGCAGCCCGAACGGATCGGCCTGGGACCAGCGGTGGGTGGTGGGAGTGATGGCCATGGTCTTCATCTCCTGTGTTGACGGTTCATCGGCCCTGCATGGCCGCTGACACGGGGGGTTCGCATCTGGCGGATGCATTCCCTGCTCCGCCGGCTGCCCCGTGAAAAAGGCAAGCCGCAGACCAGCCAATTTCAGTCAAAACGACAAACCGGCCGTAAATTCCGGCAGACGCAACTGCGCGGGTGGCAGAGGCTTGGGGCTGGAGATGGAGATGAAGAGAAGGTCTCACGCAGAGGGCGCAGAGGCCGCGGAGGACTTCACCGCATCACGCGGTTTCCTCTGCGCCCTCTGCGCCCTCTGCGTGAGATTTCTGTTTGACGGAGATCAGCGCTCGGTGGTGATCCAGGCGACGTTCGCGGTGGGCGAGCCGTCGCCGGCGACGTGGACGGCGCCCCAGAAGACGGACTGCACCTTCACGTCCGGAAAGCGCTGCCGGATCTGCGGCTCCAGCTCGCCCAGGTCCCAGCTCCCCTCCGATGCCTTCGCCCCCGTCCCGCTCTGCAGCACGCGGCCGGCGGGGTCGACGAGGAACCAGACGTACTGGCGGCCGGCGGTGCCCTCGCTGGCGATGCGCGGGTAGCGCGCCGCCAGCTCGCGGCGGATCCACGCCTCGGACTGGCGCATCCCCGCCACCTCGTCGGGCCGGGCAACACCACCGGTGAACGGGGGGCCGGTCTGCAGCCGGAAGGCGATGGGAAGGGTGAAGCGCACCGGCACCGCGCGCCCATCCTTCGCGGCGGGGCGGAAGCGCATCGCGTTCGTCGCGAAGAGCGCGGGCTCGCGGAAGCCGTCGTGCGAGGTGGTGGAGACGCGGGCGCTGCGGACCGCGCCGTCCGCGCCGACGATCACGTCCATCGTCACCGATCCCTGCACGCCCGCGTCGCGCAGGAGCGGGGGATAGGCGCGCTCTAGGATCTGCTGCACCTCGTCGGAGTTGGACAGCGCGGGCTGCCGGTCGACCTCGCGCAGCTCCATCACCCGCGAGGTGTCCACCCGCTCCGGCCGCGCGGGGGCGGCGGGGAGCGTCGCGGACGCGCGTTGGGAGACGGCGGGACGCGTCTCGGGCGCTCGGCGGGCGACGGCGGCGGGAAGCGCCGCCGGTGCGCGGCGGGCGATCAGGGGAACCCTGGGCTGCGTGGGGACGGGGAGCGCGGCGCCGGTCACCGCCGCCAGGGCGCCGAGCGTGGTCCACGCCAGCACGCGGCGCGCGCGGTCGCGGGGGATTCGAGAGGTCATGGCGTCGATCCTCTGCTCGAGAAAGGAACGGGGTTCCGAGAAGGCCACCAGCGGCGCGGGCGAGCCGCCGCCCAGCCGTCCGACTTCCAGCAGGAGGCGTCCGTAGGCCAGCACGTCGGCCTCGCCGCGAAGGGTGCGGGCGTCGCAGTCCACCTCCACCGCCAGCCGCAGCCGCCGCAGCTGCCACCAGAGCGCCGGGCTCCACGGCATCAGCGCGACGGAGACCAGTCCGCCCAGCAGCAGCCGCGGGTCGCCCGCGCGGACGTGCTCGCGCTCGTGGCGCAGGATCAGGCGCTGCAGCGGCTCCGCCCAGGCCAGCGTCCAGCGCGGCAGCACGATCCGCGGCCGCACGAAGCCCACGACGGCGGGACCCACCGCGTCCGACACCCACACGCGCTCGCCGGCGACGGTGTCCTGCGCCCACGTCCGCCGCCGCCGCGCCAGCCGCAGGGCCGCGACGGCGAGGGCGCCCGCGACCGCCGCGCTCGCCATCCCCCACGCCCACGGCAGCATCCCGTCGATCCGCGCGCGGAGCGTCGCCCCCGCGGCGGGGCGCATCTCCACCGTCGATAGATCGGGATTGGAGATGGGAGACGGCGCCGCACCCGTCATCTCCAGCATCCCCCCACCCGCGAGATTCGACGGCGGCGCGGGGAGGACGACGGGGAGCGCGAGCGAGGCCACGATCGCCATCGCCCACACCCAGCGCGTGGGGAGGCGGTGGAGGCGGAGCGCGCGCTCGGCCGCCAGCGCGGCGAGGCCCGCGAGCGCGGACACGGCCGCAGAGAAGAGCATCCAGGCGGTCATCCTTCGCCTCCTCCGCGCAGGCGGTCTTCCAGCAGCTTCTGCATCCGCCGCAGCTCCTCGTCGCTCAGCCCGCGGTCGGACACCAGCTGGGTCAGCAGCAGCTCCGGAGAGTCCTTGAACAGCTTGCGGGTGATGCGGCGCAGCACGCTGGTGCCGGCGTCCTGCCGCTCGACCAGCGGGTGGTAGCGGTACGCCTTCCCGGCCTCGGTGTGGCCGACGTACCCCTTCTCCTCGAGCGTGCGCAGCACCGTGAGCACCGTGGTGTAGGCCAGGTCGTCCGGCAGCCGGTCGCGGACCTCGGCCACCGACGCGCCGCCCAGGTCCCACAGCACGCCCATCACGTCCAGCTCGCGGTCGGTGAATGCGATCTCCACGTCCGTCCTCGTCGTCAGGGTGCGGGAGTGCGGGCGTCCGTCACCTTCTCGGGCCCGAAGTCGAGACGCATCGCGCCTTCGTGGTTCGCGGCTTCGGGGCCAAAGGTGAGCGCGGCGACGATGCTTCGCGCAGCCGGCTCCAACGTGGCCGGCTTGGCGTAGACTTCCACGTCGCGGGCCCTCCCGTCCGCACCCACCACGTAGCTGATTTCCGCCTGCCCGACCAGGCCGGCCGCGGCCATCTGCGGCGTGTAGAACCGCTGCATGGCGGCGCGGAGGCTGGCCGCGTCCGGGGCACCCGCCGGCGACGCCACACCTTCCACGCCCGTCACCACCGAGACGCCGGGCGCGCGCGTTCTGACGGCGTTCCACGAGCCTTCGCGGTCGGTGCCGCTGGGTACCTGGCGCGACATGGTCATGGTGGACCGATCGTCCCCCGCCGTCTTGAGCTGCACCCACACGATGTTCACGCGCGACGGCCCGAGCTCGCCGGCGGGGCGCTTCATCACGTCCACGGAGCGGATGGTGGAGACGGGAATGTCGGCGGTGGCGGCGGCCAGCGTCTGGCGGTCGTCGCTGCCGGCCAGCTGCTCGTGGCGCAGCACGCCGCCGTCGCTGGAGATGACGAACAGGAGGAGCTCGTTGGCACCCATCCCGTGCTGCATCACCTGCGGGAAGAAAGTGGCGACGGCAGTCTGCGGCGTCAGCGGCGTGCGGACGAAGCTCATCTCCTCGCCCGGGGCACGGTAGAGCGCGCGCGAGGTGCCCGCGGAGGGCTGCGTGGGCGCGGGCGTCTCGCAGGCGGCAAAGACGAGCGCGGCGGCGATGGCGCCGAACGCGGCGGCGCTCAGGAACGGACGGCGTACACGGGGTGCGGTCATGATGCGGATTCTCCGTTCGAGGGACGATACCGGCTCGGCGAACGCCGCCGCGGCCAGCCGGGAATGCACGGTGCGGCGGCCCACCTCCAGCAGCACCGCGCCATAGGCCAGGACGTCGCGGCGGCGGCGCAGCACGCGGGCGTCGCAGTCCACCTCCACCGCCAGGCGCAGGCGGCGCAGCTGCCACCACACGGCGGGGTTCCACGGCATCAGCGCGGCCGCCAGCAGCCCCAGGGCAAGGAGACGGGGATCGCCGGCGCGCACGTGCTCCTGCTCGTGCTCCAGCACCAGCCGGCGCGCCTCGGGGTCGGCGTCCACCGCCCAGCGCGGCAGCACGATGCGGCTGCGCAGGAGGCCCACGACGGCGGGCCCGGTGTCGCCCGAGACGAGGACGGGCACGCCGTCGACCTCCGTGCGCGGCCAGCGGCGGCGGCGGCGCTCCAGCACCCCGGCCATTCCCGCCAGCGCCAGCGCGACCCCGGCGGACGATGCGCCCCAGACCACCGCCAGCGGCGCGTCCAGCCGCGCGGCATCGAGCCACGGCTGCTGACGCTTGCGCGGCAGCGACTCCGTCGTCGCGCTCACCGTCGCCTGCCAGGCGCCGGAGGACGGCGCGGGCGTGGCCGGGCGCATCTGCGGCAGGAAGCGCGTCGCCGCGGGCACGGCCAGGGTGAGCAGCAGCGCGGCCGCCCACACCCACCGCGTGGCCCGGCCGATGGGGCGGAGCGCGCGCTCCAGCGCCATCGCCCCGAGCCCCAGCAGCACGCCCACCGCCGCGCAGTACAGCATCCAGTAAGCGATCATGGCCCGTCGATCCAGAGTGCCCGTCCGCCGACCTACTAGAGTTGTAGTAGATGCTAATCGACGGAAAGAAGGCTGTCAACTAGAAATTTAGTAGATGGATAAAGTGGGACCTTCGGAAGGAGAGATTGGGCCGCAAGGATGAGAGAGGAGAGGCGGGCAAGATTCGGACGGGCGGGTAAACCCGCAGGCTGGAACATTGCGAAGCCTGCTGCGCAGGCTGCGGGTCGATTGCCGTGCGGATCGGCCGCCATCCGCGCCGCCGCCGTGATCGCACACAGTCGAATTGAAGCCTCGCGCGGTTTGCGAGGCTTTCCAATGTTCCAGCCGCGCCTTCAGGCGCCCGTACCGATCCGAGGCTGCACGATAGTTGCTCGCGTGTGCGGCCGATCGACAGCGAAACGCACGGGAACGGGAGGAGGAGGAGGACGATGAAGACGACGATCCGGCTGGCACTCGGTGGCACGGCGGTGGCGGTGCTGGCGGCGTGCGGCGGCGCGGCGGGGACGGGGGCGAGCGGCACGCCGACGCCACTCACCTTCACCGTGCCGCTGTACGACACGCAGGGACAGGAGGTGGCGCGGGCAACGCTGGTGCGCGCCAGCCGCGACAGCGTCCGCCTGAGCGTGGACGCCACGCGGCTGCCCGCGGGCACGCACGGCACGCACCTGCACGAGGCCGGGCGCTGCGACGCGCCGCAGTTCACCACCGCGGGCGCGCACATGAACCCGCTGGCGCGCAGGCACGGCCTGCGCAACCCGCAGGGCCCGCACCTGGGCGACCTGCCCAACCTCGTCGTCGGCGCGGACGGGCGCGGGCACGTGGAGGCCACCATCGTCGCCTCGCTGACGCCCGGCACGCCGCCGATCTACGACGTCGACGGCACCGCCCTCGTCGTCCACGCGTCGGCCGACGACATGATGACGGACCCGTCCGGCAACTCCGGCGCGCGCATCGCCTGCGGGGTCATCGCCACGCCGCAGGCCGGAAACTGAAAGTCTCACGCAGAGTCAGCAGGGTCAGCAGAGAGAAACTGCAGTTCTCTGCTGACTCTGCGTGAGAGAAATTCTTTGGGGATTGAGTCAGGACGCCGGCTGCTCGGCGGCTTCCACGGCGATGGTGATCTCCACGTCATCGCCCAGCACCACGCCGCCGCCCTCGGCCGCGCGGTTCCACGCCACGTTGTAGTCCATACGGTTGATGGTGGTCGACGCCTCGAAGCCGATGCGGCGCCGCCCGGGCGTGCCGCCCACCTCCAGCATCCGACCATCCAGCACCACCGGCTTCGTCACCCCGCGGATGGTGAGGTTGCCGTAGATCTTCAGCGCGCCGTTGCGGCCGGGCTGCACGCGCGTGCTGCGGAAGGTGATGGTGGGATGGCTCGCCGCGTCGAAGAAGTCGCCCGAGCGCAGGTGTGTGTCGCGCCGCGCGTTGCGCGTGTCGATGCTGGCCGTCTGGATCTCCACGTTCACCGTGCCGGCGGACAGGTTCGCCGGGTCGGCCACGATGGTGCCCTTCCACTCGCCGAAGGTGCCGCTCACCCGGCTCACCAGGTGGCGGATGCGGAACGACAGCTCCGAGTGCGTCACGTCGATCTCCCACGTGACCGGCGGCTTCTCCGCCGCGACGGGCGCGGGAGTGCCGCCGCCCAGCAGCAGCGCGGGTGCAAGGAGGAGCGTAGCGAGCGTGCCTGCGGCCATCGGGAGCCCTCGGGAGATGCGGTTCGTTGTTGCAACGGGGATTGGTCGCGAGCGCAAGAGAACACCGCGACGGGGCGATGAGTTCCCGTCGCGGTGATGATACCCGTCGCCGTGGCCCGGCGTTGGGCTCGAGCGCGTCAGTGCCAGTCGGTCAGCACCGCGGCCAGCGTGGCAGCCGCGGCGACCGCCACCACCACGGCGAAGATGCCGAGCGTGAGCCCGCCGGTGCGCGCGGCGTTTAGGCCCCGCACGTCCACGCGCTCCACGTCGGCCGTGGCCACGGCCACGCGGCGGGGCGGGTCGCCGAGCTCGCCCACGATGCTGTCGCCCGCCACCTGCGGATGCGTGAGCACCACCACGCTCCCGTCGTGACGGCGCAGGCGCACCGCGTCATCGGCATGGGCAGACACCACCTCCGGCGCGGGCGCCGTCTGCGCGCGCCACGACGTGCAGGCAGACATCCCCAGGACCAGCGCGAGCAGCGGCGCGGCAAAGAAACGCATCGGCATCCCCCCTCTCATCGAGTCGCAAGAAAATGGCGCCCGATGCGGATCGGACGCCGGTGTGAGCCGCGCTGCCACGCGTCAGCGGCGGCGGACGCGGCGGGCGTCGGCGCGCGTCAGGCGGCGCAGGTCCGCCTCGGCGGCGATGTAGCCGAACGGCGCCCAGTTCTCCGCCTGGGTGATCTTCCAGAACACCTGCTCCGCGTCGCCCACGCGGCCGTTGTACAGGTACCAGTTCCCCGCCCCGTACGACTGCGTGGCAACTTCGACGTTCGTCTTCCCCGTGGGATTCAGCAGCGAGTCGGCCGGCAGTTCGCCGCGGTACAGGCGCAGGCGCCGCAGGTACGACTGGCTCTCCGTCACCTTCACGTCGCGCGGGAGGGCGTCGAGCACGGCGCGCGCCTCGTCGTGGCGGCCGGCGCGGCGCAGCGACATGTACAGCCAGTCGGTGCTGGCCACCCGCTGGTCGTCGCCGCGCGAGGCGTTCAGGGCGAAGCGGAAGGCGTTCGCCGCGCGCGCGAAGTCGCCGCGCAGGTACCAGCCGATCCCCAGGTGGTACCATACGCTCTGCTGCAGCGTGGTCCCCGGCGAGCCGTCGGGCTCCGTCTGGTCGGGGCGGCCGCGCAGCAGGCGCTCGGCCTTCTCCAGGTCGCTCACCGCGCGGTCGAACTTGCGCACGGTGATGTAGCGGTGCCCGCGGTAGCGGTAGAAGCGCGGGTCGCGGGAATGCTTGTCGATCCCCTCGGACCACATCCCGATGGCCTCGGTGTAGCGCCCCAGCGCGGCCAGGCGCCGGCCGTAGGTGAGGATGACGTCGGCGTTGTCGGGGTTCACGTCGTACGCCTGCCGCGCCGAGTCGAGCTGGGCCTCGGCGCGCTGGCGGGCCTCGAGCGGGAGCTCGGGGGGATACAGCGGCTGCCCCATCAGCGACCGGGCCTCGGGCCGCCCCGCCGGCCCCGGCCCCGACCCCACGTGCGGCACGCACGCCGCCACGCCCGCGATCGCGAGCGCGGCGAGCATCCGGAAAACCGGGCGAGGGCGCGCGGGAACGTGCGTCATGCCACGGGGGGGTGCACGGGGAGAGCAGCATTCGGCGGAACAGGTGATACCGATGCAGGATAGGCGGTGCAGGGCGAAAAGAAAAGGGAGGGCGGGAGATGGGAGATGGGAGGTGTTCGGACGGGCGGTGCCGGCGACGGGCGGGTGAACCCGCGGCTGGAACCTTGGAAAGCCTCGCAAACCGCGCGAGGCTTCATTCAACGGCATGCGGGCGATCCGGAGGCGCGAACCTCCGCCTGACGTGTGGAAGCCTGCCGCGCAGCCTGCGCAGCAGGCTTCCCGAGGTTCCGGCCTGCGGGTTTACCCGCCCGTCACCCAATCATCGCCCTCAGCGCGTCTGCGACAGCCGCACGGGAATGGTGGTCTCGCTGGGCACGGGGACGCCGTCGTCCAGCGCGGGCCAGAAGCTCATCCCGCGCACGTAGCTCAGCAGGCGCTGCTGCTCCCACGCGCCGCGAACCCACACCCCGCGCTCGATGCGCGCGTCGGTCACGTTCCCCTGCGCGGTCAGCCGCACGTGCACCCATGCCAGCGCCCCGTCGGTGCGCGTCGCGTCCACGCCGGTGTCGCGCACGTCGAAGCCCGAATCGGCGATGCGGTACGCCGCGTCGCGCGGGCGCGCGGTGCACTCCATCCGCCGGGCGACCTGGAATCCGACCGGCTCGCCCGCCTCCACGCGCAGGCGCACGCCCCACTCGCCGCGCGCCGCCGGCGCTTGGCGGCGATAGGCGTAGACGAGCTTCTGCAGCGTGTCCGTCAGCGCGGGCGGCAGCGTGGACTCGATCACCGCGCGCCGCACCTGCGTGCCTTCGCCGTCGTGGCGCAGGGCGAAGAGCACGTATCCCGCCGGCCGGCCTGCATCCACCCACAGCCGCGCGGCGTCCGCGCCGAAGGCGCCGGCGTCCACCAGCTCGGCGGCGGCGGGAAGACGCTCGGGATCGGCCGCCACCGCGCACTGGCGGCCGTCGATCAGCCGCCCGCCCGCCAGCAGCTCCGCGCGCGAGCCCCCGCCGGCCGAGGCGCATCCCGCCGCCGCCAGCAGCCCCGCCGCGCTGCACGCCCGCAACCTCGTCGAGATCATCGCCGATCTCCCATCTCCCTTGGAATTAGCCGTGACCTTCTTCTCACGGCGGCGTGACGATGCCGTTACGGCGTCGTTGCAATGGATAAACGCCCGATGTAACGCCGGCCAGTCCGCCCATGTAACGATGTTCGCCATCGGGACGGCCGACGGAATTGGACGGCCTTGGTCGCGCCTCGATCCGGCGGCCGCGATCCTCTCTCGACGCGCCGCGGCCGGGGCTCTCCGCGTCAACTCCGCCCCGCGCCTTATCCGCCACGCGCCTGAACATTTGATCTTCATACCCGATGGGGAAATAACAATTTACAACTCCGTATCCTTTTGAATGCGGACATGATTTCCGTTGACCCCATCGTCGGGCGGGACCAATTTCCATGTCCCCTGCAGCATCCACGGCTGGCTCACTCCCTCACGTCCCGAGGCGCCCCGATGAGACCGCGAACCATCCTCCGTTCCACCCCGCTCGCGATCGCGGCGGCGGTGGCCGTCCTCTCCGCCTGCGCGGACCGGCTGACCAGCGACGCCGGCCCGCTCGGCCCGAACCGGCCGCGGCTGACCGTCATCCCCAGCACGCCGTACACGCTCATCGACGGCGGGCAGTCGCACGCGTGCGCGCTGGATTCCGGCGGACAGGCGCACTGCTGGGGGCGCAACGCCGCCGGCACGCTGGGCGACAGCACGGCCGCCAACTCGTCCGTCCCGGTGAACGTGTTCCAGCCGGGGCTGAGCTTCACCTACCTTTCCTCGGGCTCGCAGCACAACTGCGCGCTGACCTCGTCGGGCCAGGCGTACTGCTGGGGCTACAACGCCGATGGCCGCCTGGGCGACAGCACGCTGGTGATGCCACTGATCCCGGTGGCGGTGCTGCCGCTGGGCGGCGTGGCGTTCACCACCGTCAGCGCGGGCGGCGCGCACACCTGCGGGCTGAACTCCGGCGGCCAGGCGTACTGCTGGGGCAACAACGCGTGGGGCCAGATCGGCGACAGCACCGTGACCTATGCCGTCATTCCGACGGCGACGCACCAGAGCGGCGTCACCTACACGCAGATCGCGGCGGGGAACAACCACTCCTGCGCGCTGGACGGCGGCAGCGGCCAAGCGTACTGCTGGGGCTACGGTGGCAGCGGCGCGCTGGGGCACAACTCGCTGCTGGGAAGCAGGATCCCCGTGACGGTGCAGCAGGGCGGCGTGAGCTACACGGCCGTGTTCACCGAGTACGACCACACCTGCGCGCTCGACTCCGGCGGCCAGGCGTACTGCTGGGGGAACAACGCCAACGCGCAGCTGGGCGACGGCACCACCACAACGCGCAAGACGCCGGTGGCGGTGTCGCAGCCGGTGGGCGTCACCTTCGCCACGCTGGCGCTGGGGACGAACTTCTCCTGCGGGCTGACGTCGGGCGGACAGGCGTACTGCTGGGGGAACAACCAGTACGGCCAGATCGGCGACGGCACCAACACCAACCGCACCTCGCCGACGGCAGTCTCGCAGCCGGCGGGCGTCACCTTCTCCAGCCTGAAGGCGGAGCAGGCCGGCGCCTGCGGGCTCGACGGCAACGGCCAGACCTGGTGCTGGGGCCGCAACCCCTGGGGCCAGCTGGGCGACGGCTCGACGACGAACCGGAATTCGCCGGTGGCGGTGTCGCACTGATCAGTGCTGAGTGCTGAGCGCCAAGTCCTGAGTCCTGAGTCCTAAGTCCTGAGTGATGCGGCCCCGCTCCAGATCTTGGAGCGGAGCCGCATCGCATTGTCGCGATGGAACGGCGGAATTCGTGGAATGGTAGACTTTCGGCACGATGAACGGATCACCAGACTGATTGCAATCCATCACTGCGATTGAATCCCCTCCCGTCTCCGATCAAATCCCCCGGAGGAATGATCGGCACTGGCTGACCGACTGCACGGCGATCGCAGACCGCTCCTCGGCTCTTCATCGCGAGCCCGGCGCACACCGAACCATCGTCAACTGCGTCATCGGGGGGATCGGTCCCGCCCAACCATTCGCGCGTCATCCCACCGACGGTCGCGAGGGATGGAGTGAGGGATCACCCTCGGCTCGGCCGCGCCGAGGGTGTGGGACGCGCACGCCCGGCGGCCTGCGCACCATCCCCCCTGATGACGCAGTTAGCGATATCGCGGACGCATCTTCGCCGGTCATCACGCGCCGGATGTGAGCGCAGCCCGCACAGACGCGCGGCAGGCCTATCCCGCGGTCATCATCTCCCGATGTAGGCAGAATGGCGTCCGGGCCGTATTCTGGTCTGCGAGCGAGCCGCATCTCCCGCGCAGTCCCACCGCAACCCGTGACGCATCCATGACCCACGACGCGGACGTGATCGTCGTCGGCGCCGGCCTGGCCGGGCTCGTTGCCGCGGCCGAGCTGGCCGAGGCGGGCCGGCGCGTGATCGTGCTGGACCAGGAGCCCGAGCAGTCGCTGGGCGGGCAGGCGTTCTGGTCGTTCGGCGGCATCTTCCTGGTCGACAGCCCCGAGCAGCGCCGGATGCGCATCCGTGACTCGCGCGACCTGGCGCTGCAGGACTGGCTGGGGTCCGCCGGCTTCGACCGCGAGGAGGACCGCTGGCCGCGCCGCTGGGCCGAGGCCTACGTCGACTTCGCCGCCGGCGAGAAGCGCGCGTGGCTGTACGAGCGCGGCATCCGCTTCTTCCCGGTCGTCGGCTGGGCGGAGCGGGGGGGATACCTCGCCACGGGGCACGGCAACTCCGTCCCCCGCTTCCACGTGACCTGGGGGACGGGGCCCGCGGTGCTGGCGCCGTTCATCGCCCGCGTCCGCGAGGCCGAGGCGCGCGGACGGCTCACGCTCCGCTTCCGCCACCGGGTGGACGGCCTCACCGTCACCGGCGGCGTGGTGGACGGCGTCCACGGCACGGTGCTGGAGCCGAGCGCCGTCGAGCGCGGCCAGTCCAGCTCGCGCACGGCGGTGGGCGACTTCACCCTGCGCGCGCAGGCGGTGATCGTCACCAGCGGGGGGATCGGCGGCAACCACGAGCTGGTGCGCCGCAACTGGCCCCCGCGCATGGGCGATCCCCCGGCGCGGATGCTGAGCGGCGTTCCCGCGCACGTGGACGGGCGGATGATCGCCATCACCCAGCAGGCGGGCGGCAACCTCATCAACCCCGACCGGATGTGGCACTACACCGAGGGGATCGCGAACTGGGCGCCGATCTGGCCCCTGCACGGGATCCGCATTCTCCCCGGCCCGTCGTCGCTCTGGTTCGACGCGCTGGGGAGGCGACTGCCGCCGCCGCTCTTTCCCGGCTTCGACACGCTGGGCACGCTGGAGCACATCGTCCGCACGGGCTACGACTACACCTGGTTCGTGCTGACGCAGAAGATCATCGAGAAGGAGTTCGCGCTCAGCGGCAGCGAGCAGAACCCCGACCTGACGGGGAAGAGCATCCGCAGGGTGGCCGGCCGCGTCCTTCCCGGCGCGCCGCCGCCGGTGGAGGCGTTCAAGCAGAAGGGGGAGGACTTCGTCGTCGCCGCTACCCTCCCCGAGCTGGTGCGGGGGATGAACGCGCTGACGCCGGAGCCGCTGCTGGACGCCGACGCGCTGGAGCGCGAGATCGTCGCGCGCGACCGCCAGCTCGACAACCCGTTCGGCAAGGACCTGCAGGTGACGGCCCTGCGCGGCGCCCGCGCCTACCTGGGCGACAAGCTGATCCGCGTCGCCAGGCCGCACCGCATCCTCGACCCGAAGGCGGGGCCGCTGATCGCGGTGCGCCTTTCCATCCTCACCCGCAAAACGCTGGGGGGACTGGAGACGGACCTCGACGCCCGCGTCCTCCGCGCGGACGGCGACCCGCTCCCCGGCCTGTACGCCGCCGGCGAGGTGGCCGGCTTCGGCGGCGGCGGGATGCACGGCTACCGCGCGCTGGAGGGTACGTTCCTCGGCGGCTGCCTGTTCAGCGGGCGGACGGCCGGCCGTGCGGTCGCCGCGGCCCTTTAAACAAGGGTGACGCGGCCCCGAGCCGCCCGGGGTGCTCTCCGTCGGCAGCGCC
>DASUYB010000019.1 GCA_036377595.1 Longimicrobium sp.
GAAGGGGCACCGCTACCGCAAGCGAACCCCCGCAATGGCCATCGGGCTGAGCGGCCACGTCTGGACCTGGGAGGAATTCCTGACTCGGAGAATTCATCACTGACGAGTAGAGTCGCTACCTATAGATCCTTCGGCCTGCAATCTGTTGCGCAGACGCTGGTTACAGCGTGGCCGGCCTCAGGATGACGTCCGCCGGGTTGCAGCGTGAATGCACCGATTGATTCCGCGGATTTCGCATCAGCTGCAGGTGGGGCGGCCGTGCGGGAGTGGGAGGGTGCAGGTCTTCGTCGTCCCGTCCTGCGTGATCACCAGCGTGGCGGTGCTGCTGCCGTCGTAGGTGATGACCTCGCGCCCTGAACATTCCCCCGCTACTCTGGTGCAAACGTCCGCCGCACCGGAGCGGCGGGCCGCGCCGCACCCGACGAATCCAGCCGCATGCCGCTCCGCACCCCGCTCCCCGCCTCCGCGCTCGCCGCACTGCTGATCGCGGCGTGCGCCACGGCGTCCACCGTCAACCGCAGCGACGTCGAGTCCGGCCCATCGAACGAAGCGCAGCGCGGCGGCTTGCCCCCCGTACCGGCGCGGAGCGGGACGCTGGCGATCGACGTCGTCTATCCGGCCGAGGGCGCGGAGCTCACCGTCAGCAACAGCAACTTCATCTTCGGCAGCGTGGGCACCGGCGGCGCGCGGCTCACCATCAACGGCGCGCCCGTCGAGGTCGCCGCGAACGGCGCCTTCCTCGCCTTTCTCCCCGTCCCCCCGAACGGCGTGTACGAGCTCTCGGCCGTGGCCGAGGCGCGCGACGGGGGGCAGGCGCAGCGGCAGCAGGCGACGCTGCGCCGCACCGTCCGTGTGCCCGTGCGCCAGGAGCCGCCGTCCGCGGGCGGGCCGCTGGCCATCGTGCAGGGGAGCGTCACGCCGGCGGGGGGGATGACGGTGGTGGAGAACGAGCCGCTGACCGTGCGCTTCCGCGCCACGCCGGGCGCGCGGGCGCGGATCGTGTTCAGCGATGGCACCTCGGCCCCGCTGGTGGAGCGCCGCGCGAGCGAGCGCGTGGAGGGCTTCCAGCAGGACGTGACGCAGCGCCCGCGCGAGTTCTCGGAATACGCGGGCACCTTCCCCGCCTGGCAGTGGATCGCCGGCCCGGCGGGGACGCCGAACGCCACCGTCGCGCCGGTCGATCCGGGCGCGCGGAAGGGGCTGATCGAACTGGTGCGCGGCCAGGACACGCTGCGCATGCCGCTGCGGGTGAACGTGGGCGTGCTGGAGCCCGGCATCACGCGCCAGGCCGTCGCCGTGGCCACGCGCGAGGACAGCGTGGTGATCGGGCAGGCGGTGCCGGGGACGAACACGCCGTACCAGTGGTTCTTCCCCAGCGGCACCGTCTTCACCATCACCGGCGAGCGCGACGGGTTCTACCGCGCGCGGCTGACGCAGGACCTGTCGGTGTGGATCGACGCTCGCACGCTGCGCCTCCTCCCGGAGAACGCGCCCGCGCCGGCGGGGACGGTCGGCACCGTGCGCGTGGTCCCCGCGGCGGAGTGGATCGACCTGCGGCTCTCCACCTCGGACCGCCTGCCGTACCGCGTCACCGCCGACGGCAGCACCGTCGCCGTCGAGGTCTTCGGCGCGGCGACGCGGACCAACTGGGCGCACTACGGGCCGGAGGACGCGTTCGTGCGCCGCGTGTCGTGGGAGCAGCCGCGCAGCGACCTCTTCACCGCGCGGGTGGAGACGGCGGAGCCGGTGTGGGGATGGCGCAGCTTCTACGACGCGGGGGGCACGCTGGTGGTCCGCGTCCGCCGCCCGCCGCGCGTCGACCGCGAGCGCCCGCTGGCGGGGCGATTCATCGGCGTGGACGCGGGGCATCCCCCCGGCGGGGCGATCGGGCCCACGCGGCTGACCGAGGCCGAGGCGAATCTCGCCATCGCCAAGCGGCTGGTGCGTTTGCTGGAGGCGGCGGGCGCGCGCGTGCTGGAGACGCGGCCCGACACCGCCGCCGTCCCGCTCAATCTCCGTCCCGTCCTTGCGGAGCGTGCGAACGTGGAGCTGCTCGTCTCCATCCACAACAACGCGTTCCCCGACGGGGTGAACCCGTTCACCAATGCGGGGACCACGGCGTTCTACAACGCGCCGCAGTCGCTGGAGCTCGCGCGGGGACTGCAGCGCGAGCTGATCGGCGAGCTGGGGCTGCGCGACCTGGGGATCGCGCGCGCCGACCTGGCGCTGGTGCGTGCGACGTGGTTCCCCTCGACGCTGACGGAGACGATGTTCCTGATGGTGCCGCAGCAGGAGGCCGCGCTGCGCGACCCCGCGGTGCAGGAGCGCATCGCCCGGGCGCACTTCCGGGCGATCGAGGCGTTCTTCCGCAGCCGGGCAAGATAGTGCCCAGTGCCCAGTTCGCGGGGGACAGCCTGATCCCGATCACCCTCCCCCCAGTCGGTTTTGGGGGGAGGGAGCGCGAAGCGCGGGGAGGGGGGCCTCCGCGCCGGGCGGGCAGGGAATTCGCCTCCGGCGCCGCTGCTTCGGGTGAGCTCGAAATCGCCTCGAAGCGCAGGCGATGGGCGGGTCGGAGCGGGTGAGAAGAGGGTGGCGGGGATGGACATCGCGACCGCGGGGATGAAACTTTGAGCGCTCCGGGCGCGTAGCCTTCACCCGAACGACCCGATGTGGGAACTGATCCTCATCCTCTTCGTCGTGGCCTGGCTCACCCGCTGGACCGCGGCCGGCTGGGCCAACCGCGGCACCCCCCAGCTGGAGGCGCAGCACACCGCCGAGCTGGCGCGGCTGCGCGAGGAGGTGGATGCGCTCACCGCCCAAGTGGTGCGCCTGCAGGACGAGCAGTCGTTCATGATGCGCCTCCTCACGGACGGCCGGCAGGGCGGCGACGAAGCCGCGCTGCCGGCGCCGGAGGCGGAACCCGACCTTCCGACGACGAACCCGGAGACCCATGGTCACGCGTGAAGACGTGGAGAGCTACCTGCTGCGCGCGGGGCTGGACCACGAAGAGATCAGCGAGGGGATGTGGCTGGTGCGCGCCGGCGCGCCCGACGCCGGCATCGTCATCCACCTGTCGCCGCCGCTGCTGGTGTTCCGCATGAAGGTGATGGACCTGCCGGGCGACGAGCAGCGCTGCGCCGGCCTCTTCCGCCGCCTGCTGGAGCTGAACGCCACCGACCTGGTGCACGCCGCCTACGCGCTGGAGGAGGGCGACGTGATCCTCAGCGAGTCGCTGGAGGTGGAGAACCTGGACTTCAACGAGTTCCAGGCCACCCTCGACTCGTTCCAGATGGCGCTCGCGCAGCACCTGGAGGCGCTTGCCGAGTTCCGCGACTGCGCCCCGGCCCAGGCCTGAACCGAAAGAAACGGAAATGGGACTCTTCGATCGTTTCTCGACGATGCTCAGGTCGAACATCAACGACCTGATCGCCCGGGCCGAGAACCCGGAAAAGATGCTCAACCAGGTGATCGAGGACATGCGCGGCCAGCTTGCCCGGGCAAGGCAGGAGGTCGCGGTGGCCATCGCCGATGCCGCCAAGCTGAAGAAGCAGGCGGATGACGAGCAGAAGCAGGCGGAAGACTGGGAGCAGCGCGCCATGCTGGCCATCCGCCAGGGGCGCGACGACCTGGCCCGCCAGGCGCTGATGCGCCACCAGGAGCACGCCCAGCGCGCGCACGAGCTGTTCGCCACCTGGCAGCGCCACCAGGAAGACACCGACCGGCTGCGCGACGCGCTGCGGCAGCTGAACGAGAAGATCCAGGAGGCGCAGCGCAAGAAGAACCTGCTGATCGCCAAGCAGCGGCGCGCGCAGGCGCAGCGGCGCATCCACGAGACGATGTCGGGCCTCAGCGACTCGTCGGCGTTCGAGGCGTTCGACCGCATGGCCGAGCGCATCGAGCAGAACGAGCGGATGGCGCTGGCCGCCGCCTCGGTCACCGAGGAGCTGACCGGCGACCAGCTGGAGCGCGACTTCAAGGCGCTCGAGGCCGGCTCCGGCACCGACGTGGACTACAAGCTGCTGGAGATGAAGCAGAAGATGGGGATCCTCCCCGCGCCCGCCGCCGCCGAGCCGCGCGCCCTGGGCGCCGGCGAGCAGGCGCCGGCGCAGCCGCAGCCCGCGGCGGCCGCGGCGTCGTCCGCCGGCGCCGCGCCGGGCGGGACGGGGAACGGCACGCCCGCCACGCAGCAGCCCATCCCCATGCCCGCCGGCGGCCCGCCCATCCACGAGGCCGAGCTGCTGGAGGAGTTCGAGGCGCTCGAGGAAGAGGAGCGCGGCCGCGCCTGATCTCCATCGCGATCGAGAACACAGGAGCCCCTCGCCGCGTGGACGCGGCGGGGGGCTTCGAACGTCTGCGACGGTGCGAAGATGCAACCGATCGTCCGGCCGCGGCTGTGGCCCCCTCCCCCCGGCCCCCTCCCCCGCTTCGCAGGGGCGGGGGGGAACTCAGCGTGGCGAGATGCTACTCCTCGGGTGGGCCGTCGATCTGGAACTGGATCTCCCAGCGAATGCGCTCCAGCACGCGAGGGAGATCGTTCTCCACTTCCTCGTTGCGGAAGCGAACGATGCGAATCTCGCGCAGCGCCAGCATCTCGCTTCGTTCGGCGTCGCGCTCGCGTTGGCTGTCGTGCACCGCGCCGTCGACCTCGATGCCGAGCTTGTGCTGTGGTGCGTAGAAGTCGAGGATGAACCTGCCCACCGCGTGCTGCAGGCGGAAGCTGATCCCATCCAGCGCGCCTCTGCGTATCGCCTTCCACAGCATCGTTTCCGCGGGCGTCATCTCCTTCCGCATCGTGCGCGCGGCGTCGCGGATCGTCCGCGTGGCTGCACGCCAGCGTGGTTTCTTCTCCATCGCCAGTCTCGCAATCGAAGTGCTCCCCTCCCCTGCGAAGCGGGGGAGGGGCCGGGGGAGGGGGCCACAGCCGGGGCAGCACGAATGTCGGCCGGTCACTAGGAAACCAGACGCTAGTGAGTCCGATTGCAAGTGTCAAGTACTTAATTTTGCGGTAGATACGGTGTTCTCCCGGTGGCGCGAAGGGAATTCCGGACACGCGGATTGCGCCAGCGCCGGATCACGTTGGGCCAAGCTGGAAGGGCATCGCGATCGTCCGCCGCGGCTTCCATGCGCGCGCCGGGGACGATAGGTTTCGCGTGTCCGCCGCTCCCACGCACACGGTAGGCTCCATGCCCGCGCGACACCCGTCGGAAACGCCCTCGCCCTACAGCGTGCTGATCGCCACGATCTTCGCGATCCTGCTGCTGCTGTTCGTGTACAGCGTGGCCGACGTGCTGCTGATGGTGTTCGTGGCCGCGCTCTTCTCGCTGTACCTGGGCGGCATCGCCGACTTCCTGCAGGCGCGGATGAACATGCCGCGCGGGGTGGGGCTGGCCTGCGCGGTCCTCTTCACCGTGCTGCTGGCCACGGGGATCGGCTTCCTGGTCGTCCCCCCGGTGCTGCAGCAGACGCAGGAGCTGGTGACTGCGCTCCCCAACGAGATCACGGGGTGGACCGCCAGCCTGCAGGGGCTGGTGAACCGCTACCCGATCCTGGCCTCGATCATCCATCCCGACGAGGTGGCGCGGCAGCTTTCGGGGATCGTGGGGAGCGCGTCGAAGGTCGTTCCCGCCGTGCTCAACTTCCTGCACGCGTTCATCGACCTCTCCGGCATCCTGGTGATGGGGATCTACCTGGCCTCGCGCCCGGAGGTGTACCGCGAGGGGGTGATCGCGCTGGCGCCGCCGGTGCACCGCGAGCTGGTGCGCGACATCCTGCTCGACCTCAAGCGCAGCCTGCGCGCGTGGATCGGCGGGCAGATGATCGCCATGTTCTTCCTGGGCGTGCTCACCTGGATCGGCCTGGAGCTCCTCGACGTCCCGTTCTCGCTGGCCTTCGGCGTGTTCACGGGCGTGGCCGTGCTGGTGCCGTTCTTCGGCTCGCTCCTTTCCACCATCCTGCCCGCCATCCTGGTGGTGGGGCAGGGGGGGATCGTGCAGGCGCTGCTGGTGGTGCTCCTCGGCGTGGTGATCCACGTGATCGAGGGGAACATCATCCACCCCATCGTGATGGAGCGGCGGGTGCACCTGCCGCCGGTGCTCTCCATCACCAGCGTGCTGGTGATGGGCGAGCTGCTGGGCTTCATCGGCCTCCTCGTCGCCGTTCCCGTGCTGGCCACGACGATGGTGATCGTGCGCCGCATCTACATCCACCGCCTGCTCGAGGGGAAGGGCTTCCGCCGCTTCGTCCGCGACGCGCCCACGGAGATCCGTCTCCCCGAAGGCGTGCTCCGGGTCGACCCGGCGGTGGTCAGCATCCCCGCGATCCTCGAGGAGGCGGGCGCGGCACCAAGGTAAAGAAAGTCCTAAGTCCTGGGTCCTAAGTCCTAAGTGGTCTGTCACTTAGGACTTGGGACTCAGGACTTGGGACCCAGGACTTCCGACCAACCCACGAACGACATGCTCGACGCTCAGGACGCGCTTTCCGGCTACCGCTACCTGGTGCTGGCCGAGGGGCTTTTCGGGCCGCAGACGAGCAAGACGGCCAACAGCGCCGTGCGCTACCTTCCCGACCGCGTGCTGGCCGTGGTCGACTCGCGCCACGCCGGGAAGACGGTGGGCGAGATCCTCGGCTTCGGTGGTGCCATCCCCGTGCTGCGGACGGTGGAGGAGGGGCTGGGGATGGGCGCCACGGCGCTGCTGATCGGCATCGCGCCGCAGGGCGGGCAGCTGCCGGAGAGCTGGCGGCCGATGCTGCACGCGGCCATCGACGCGGGGCTCGACGTGGTCAGCGGCCTGCACTTCCACCTGTCGGACGATGACGAGCTGCGCGGGCGCGCGGCACGTCGCGGGGTGGCAATCCACGACCTGCGCAGGCCGCCGGCGGACCTCCCCGTCTCCACCGGGCAGGCGCGGCTGGTGGACGCGCTGGTGGTGCACACCGTGGGGACGGACTGCAACATCGGGAAGATGACGGCGGCGCTGCAGATCCGCGACGCGCTGGCGGCGCGCGGCACGCGGGTGGGCTTCGCCGCCACCGGGCAGACGGGGATCCTGATCGAGGGGTGGGGGATCTCGGTGGACGCGGTGGTGGCCGACTTCGTGGGCGGCGCGTCGGAGCGGCTGGTGCTGCGCGCGGCGGAGGGGAACGACGTGGTGCTGGTGGAGGGGCAGGGCTCTCTCGTGCACCCCGGCTACTCGGGGGTCACGCTGGGGCTGCTGCACGGGTCGATGCCCGACGCGATGATCCTCTGCCACCAGCCGTCGCGCCAGTGCCCGTGGAACGCCGCGCGCAAGTACGACTGGATGCGGCTTCCCACCGTGCCGGAGATGATCCGCATCTGCGAAGGCGCCATCGCCCCGCTCCGCGAGAGCCGGGTGATCGGGATCGCGCTGAACACCTGGGACCTGACCGACGACCAGGCGCGCGACGAGGCGCGGAAGCTGGAGGAGCTCACCGGCCTCCCCACCACCGACCCGGTGCGCTTCGACCCGTCGCCCCTCGCCGACGCGATCCTCGCCGCGGTCGAGCGGAAGCGCGCCGCGCGGAGGGAGATGGCGGCGGCGTGACGCGGATCAACGCTCGGGCTCCGATCTGATTCTCGCCAGGGCTGCCATTGCTTGGGCGCGAGTCACTGTCGGGAACGAACGGAGGAAATCGTCGAGCGTGTCTCCGGCACTGATGTAATCGAGCAGGTTCTGCAACGGAACGCGGGTGCCGACGAACACCGGTGTTCCGCCGAGGATGTCGGGATCGCGGTGAATCACGCCCTCAAGATCCATCTCCTCCTCCTTCGATTCTGAACCGCCTCGCCGAGGCTCGAGGCGCGGCGGTTCGCGTTGTATCCCCATCTCGATCTCATATCAGAGCATCCGGCGCGTGGTGAGGGTGACTTCGCGCGGGGCGGTGCCGCGGCGCAGGGAGAGGCGGACCTGCTTCCCGTCCACCCTGAACATCTCGCGGATGCGCTCCAGGTCGCCGGAACGGGCGGGGCGGCCGTCGACGGCGAGCAGCGTGTCTCCGGCGGCGACGCCCGCGCGCTCGGCGGGGCTGGCGGCGATCACGTAGTCCACCGTCACCGGCTGGCCGGGCGTGGCGCCGAGGCGCATCCCGCTCATCTCCACCTCGTACGGCGCGTCGAAACCGGGCGCCGCCTCGAAGATCACCCGCGAGCGCGCGTAGTCCAGGATCATCTTCGTGCGGCGGAAGACCGGCGCGCCCACGGTACCGTCCGACATCGTGCTGCCGAAGAATCCCTCCCGCCGCTCCGCCAGTCCCACCGTCGGCTGCGATACGTGGAGGCCGCCCACGTCCAGCGCGCCGAGCCGCGCGATGCGGCCGACCATGGTTCCACCCACACCGGTCCCGATCGGCGCGGTGATGCCGCCCGTCACGGCCAGGAGATCGTGCTCCGCCACGAACGGCGCCGACAGCCGCACCGCCAGCCCGCCCGAGCCCAGGTCCAGCAGCAGCCGCGCGGAGATCGGCGCGGCGCCGCTCGGGGTGACGGTGGCCCGCACCATCGGGATCCGCAGGTCGAGCGTGACGGGCACCTGCACGCCGTGGCCGCCGTACTCGTATCCCACGGGCTCGTACAGGCGCAGCCGCCGCGCGGGGTAGTCGATCTCCATCACGTACTTGCGGATGAAGTCGAAGCCCAGCGTGCCGCGGACGTACGAGCCGTGGGCGCGCGAGACCGGCCCGAGCGGCACCAGCGCCACGTTCACGTCGCGCATCTCCAGCGGCCCCACGCGGATGGACGCGGCCTGCCCGATCGAGATCTGCACATCGGCCGAACCCTGCGCGCGCCCCGCTCCACGCGCCGCGACGCCGGCGGCGGACTGCGCCCACTCCGCGTCCAGTGACGACACGCTGGAGCCCGTGTCGAGAATGAGCCGCCCCGCGACGCCGTTCACCGTCGCTTCCAGCACGATGTGGTCGCCGAGCAGCTCGAACGGGATCTCCGCCACCGGGCTGGTGACGGGGATGGGAGATGCGATCGCGGCGCTGCCCAGGGGCGCGTGAGCAAGCGTGGCGGCGAGGATCGCGGTGGTGCCGGCGAGTGGCGTGCGCATGGGGGATGTCCGGGCGTGGGGAGATGTGAATCAGCGTTCGCATTTCTAAGATGCGAATTTTGGTTCGCATCTGTCAAGCATCCCGCAGTAGGTAGATGCGCGAACCGCCGCATCCGATGCCCGGACGCGGCGGTTCGCGTATCTCCTGCTGTCGCCTGTTCCCTATCCCTTATCCCCCTACCACTGGATGGTGCCCTGCTTCGACGTGTCGACGTGCTCGGTGTCGCCGCTGCCGAAGAAGAACTCCTGCGTCTGGTCGGTGAGAAACTTGCGGGCCTCGGGGTCGCGCAGGTTCAGGCCGTAGTGGTTGATGAGCGCGGTCTGCCGCTGCAGCCAGACGTTCCAGCAGTCCTGGCACACCTCCGCCTGGATCTTCTTCCCCAGGTCGCTGTTGAACGGCGGCCAGGCGAGCCCCGGCTTCGTCTCCCCGCAGCGCACGCACGTGACGTCGGCCATATCTTTCGTCTCCCACTGATTTCGTAAGTTGTGCGCACCGTGCGCGGCGGCGGAATATACCCGCCCGCGCAACCCGCGTACAACCCGCACGATGCGAGCCGAATGAGCGACCCCATCCCCGCGCGCCTGAGCGACGACGGCCGCACCGCCACCTGGAACCCGGCCATGACGCGCGCCGCGCACGTCGTCCTCCGCGTGCGCCTGGCCGACGGCACGGCCGACGAGCGCCGCTCGATGAACAGCGGCCGCGCGAAGGTGCGCGAGGGCGAGCGCATCGAGGCGGTGATCGCGGGGGAGTAGCACATCGGGACTAATATCGCGACGGGCGGCTGAAGCCGCGGCTGGAACATTGGAAAGCCTCGCAAACCGCGCGAGGCTTCATTCAACTGCATGCCGAGGAGGTGGCGCCGCAGTGGGCCGACGTTCGCGGGGAGGTCGCGTCTGCAGCCTGCGCAGCAGGCTTCCCAATGTTCCAGCCGCGGGTTTACCCGCCCGTCGATCCGTTGATCGCCGGCGCAATCCGATCGCCCTTGCAAACCGTACTCTGGCGGAAAGCACCGTTTGTTCCTACCCTGTTTACTTGGATTGATGCGCGCCCTTTTCCGTCCCGCCCCGAGTACCGCCTTCCGCCCCGCCCCGGCCACGCCGATGATCCGATCCACGGAGCACCTGGAGCTCCTGAACGAGATCGCCCGCATCGCCACCACGGACCTGGCGCTGCGTCCCATGCTGCAGCGCATCACCGACGCGCTGGCGCGCAGCTTCGCGTGCGAGTTCGTGGCGTGCGTCTCCATCGACCACGCGCGCCGCCGCTTCGTGTGCGAGGCGCTGTCGTCGTCGTCGCCCACCGACGTGTACGTGGGGTACGGGCGCGAGCTGGGGAGCGGCGTGGTGGGCGAGGTGGCGCTCACCGGCCGCGCCATCGTGCTCGACGACGTGAGCACGCACGCCAACTACGTCGACACGCTCCCCGGAACGCGCGCGGAGCTGTGCGTGCCCGTGCGCCACCAGGGCGAGACGGTGGCGCTGCTGAACCTGGAGAGTCCGCGCCCCGGCGCCTTCCGCGACCAGCTGCCGCTGCTGGAGACGGTGGCCGAGCAGGTGGCCGGCGCCATCGCCAGCGCGCGGCTGCACGAGGAGCTGCAGCGCCGCGCCCGGCTGCTGGAGATGGTGGGCGAGGTCACCCGCGCCGCCATGGACGCGGGCGAGCTGGGGCTGCTCCTGCGGCGCGTGGTCACCTACGTGTACGAGCGCTTCCCCCTGGTGCTGACGACGATCCTCCTGGCCGACCTGGAAGCGGGGGAGATCAGCGGGACGGCGTACGCCGGCAGCGTCTCGGGGAAGGTGCGCCGCGGCAGCCGCTGGCCCATGACCCACGGCGTGGTGGGCCGCGCGATGCGCTCGGGCGAGCCGCAGCTGGTGCTGGACGTGGCGGCCGACCCCGACTACGTGCGCGCCAACGACGCCGTGGTGGCCGAGTACGCGGTGCCGATCCGCTACCGCGACCGGATGCTGGGCGTGCTGAACCTGGAGAGCGCCAGCGCCGAGGTGTTCAGCCCCGAGAACCAGGTGGTGTTCCGCACCATCGCCGGGCAGGTGGCGGGCGCCATCCACATGGCCAGCGTGAACCAGGAGCTGGAGGAGGCCAACGAGCGGCTGCTGGAGGCCAACCGCCGCCTCGAGCGCCTGTCGCAGCTGGACTCGCTGACCGAGATCGCCAACCGCCGCGTGTTCGACGAGGCGCTGGCCACCGAGTGGCGCCGCTGCGGCCGCGGCGAGACGCCGCTGTCGCTGGTGATGGTGGACGTCGACTGCTTCAAGGACTACAACGACCGCTTCGGCCACCGCCGCGGCGACGAGTCGCTCCGCCTGGTGGCCCACGCGCTGCGCGACGCCGCGAACCGCGCCGGCGACCTGGTGGCGCGCTACGGCGGCGAGGAGTTCGGCCTGCTCCTTCCCGGGATGGACGCGGAGCACGCCTACGCCTTCGCCGAGACGCTGCGGGCGCGGGTGGAGGCGCTCGGCATCCCGCACCCCACCTCGTGCGTGGCGCCGGTGGTGACGATCAGCGCCGGCGCCGCCTCGCTGGTCCCGCGCAAGGAGCTGTCGCGCGGCGCGCTGGTGGAGGCCGCCGACCGGGCCCTCTATCGCGCCAAGCGCCGCGGCCGCAACCGCGTCGTGGTGGGGTAAAATCCAAAAGAAAAAGATTATGGCTCACGCAGAGTCAGCAGAGTCAGCAGAGAACCGCGGCTGTTCCTCTGCTGACTCTGCTGACTCTGCGTGAGACTTTCTGTTTCGATATCGCGGTGAGAGAGGTTCGATTTGTGCGGCGGGTGCGGCTTTCGGAGTCCTCCGCTCACACGCGACGAACGGGTAGATGCAGGGAAGTGCGGACGCCGCGCGGCTCTTCGCGGGCGAGGGGGAGATGCGCGCGCTGTACCGCGAGAAGGACTGGGCGGCCACGCCGCTCGGCCCCGTGGAGGCGTGGCCCGCCGCGCTGCGCGTGGCGGTGGGGATCACGCTACGCTCGGCGTTTCCGGGGATCGTGCTGTGGGGGCCGGAGCTGGTGCAGCTGTACAACGACGGCTACATCCAGTTCATGGGGGTCAAGCACCCGTGGGGGCTGGGGATCGCCAACCGCGAGTGCTGGCCGGAGGTGTGGGAGTTCAACGAGCCCATCTTCCGCCGCGTGCTCGCGGGCGAGACCGTCTACCTCGAGGACCAGCTCTACCGCCTGCACCGCCGCGGCCTCGACCAGCCGCCCGACGACGTCTTCATCACCCTCTGCATCAGCCCGGCGGTGGACGAGCAGGGGGAAGTCCGCGGCATCACCATCACCCTGATCGACACCACCGACCAGGTGCTGGGGCGCCGCTCGCAGGACGCGCTGGCCGCCAGCGAGGCGCGCTTCCGCAACGTGCTGGAGCAGGCGCCCATCGCGGTGGCGGTGATGGAGGGGCCGGAGCACGTCTTCACGCTGGTGAGCCCGCGCTACGCGGTGACACCGGGCGCGGGACGCCGTCTCGTCGGGCTCCCCGTGCGCGAGGCGTTCCCGGAGATCGAGGAGCAGGGGCTGCCGGCGATCATCGACCGCGTCTACCAGACGGGCGAGCCGTACTTCGCCGCCGAGCGCCGGGTGTGGCTGGACCGCGACCGCGACGGGCTGGTGGAGGAGTACTTCTTCGACGTGGGCTACCAGCCGCTGCGCGACACCTCGGGGGAGGTGTACGCGGTGGCCAGCGTGGCGGCGGACGTCACCGCGCAGGTGCGGGCGCGGCTGGAGGTGGAGGCGCACCGCCGCGACGCCGAGCGCGCGCGCCAGCACCTGACGCGCACCTTCGAGCAGGCGCCCGTGCCCATCGCCGTGCTCGAGGGGCCCGAGCACGTGTTCACGCTGGCCAACCCCCCGTACCGCGCGCTGGTGGGCGGGCGGGAGCTCGACGGCCGCCCGGTGCGCGAGGCGTTCCCCGAGCTGGCGGACGAGGGGATCTTCGAGCTGCTCGACCGCGTCTATGCGTCCGGCGAGGCGTTCGTGGCCGACGAGCTCGAGGTGCCGCTGCAGCGCCGCCCCGGCGCCGAGCTCGAGGAGCGCGTCCTCAACTTCGTCTACCAGCCGCTGCGCGACGCCGAGGGCGCGGTGTACGCGATCTCCGCCGTCGCGATCGACGTGACCGACCAGGTGCGGGGGCGGGAGATGGCCGAGGCGGCCAACCGCGCCAAGGCCGAGTTCCTGGCCAGCATGAGCCACGAGCTGCGCACGCCGCTGAACGCCATCGCGGGATACGCCGACCTGCTGCTGATGGGGCTGCGCGGCGAGCTGGCGCCCGACGCGCGCGCCGACGTGGAGCGGATGCGCCGCAGCGGCCAGCACCTGCTGTCGCTGATCAACGACATCCTGAACTTCGCGCGGATCGAGGCGGGGCAGCTGAGCTATCAGCTGGAGCGCGTTCCCGTGGCCGGGCTGCTGGCGGACCTGGAGGTGCTGGTGGCGCCGCAGGTGGCGCAGCGCCGGCTCGCGTACCAGTCGCGGCGCGGCGAGGGCGGGCTGTCGGTGCACGCGGACGAGGAGAAGACGCGGCAGATCCTGCTCAACCTGGTCACCAACGCCATCAAGTTCACCGAGCCGGGCGGGTCGATCCGCGTCTCGTACCACCGCGCGGATCGTGGCGTGCGCATCTCGGTGAGCGACACCGGGCGCGGGATCCCGCCGGAGCAGCAGGAGCGCATCTTCGACCCCTTCGTGCAAGTGGACCGCCATCTCACGGTCGAGAGCCAGCAGGGCGTGGGGCTGGGCCTCGCCATCAGCCGCGACCTGGCGCGCGGGATGGGCGGCGACCTGGGCGTCCGCAGCACCCCCGGCGAGGGGAGCACCTTCACCCTCTGGCTCCCCGCCCACGTAGAGACGAAGGGGGAGGATGCGATGGCGGAGGCGGCCGCGGCGGGATCGTGATCGGAGATGACGGGGGGGGAGGGCGCGGGATGAATGCGGAGGAATGCGCGGAGAATGCGAGTAAACTCGCGGCTACAACTACACACAGTCCGCCTTCGCGGACTTCATCGGATGCAGGACGAACGCGCGGGGCGCCGGGAAGAGATCCCCGGCGCCCGCGTCGTCGATTCCCTCCGTCGATCGCCTCAGCCCTGCGGGCGCGGCGGCTGGGGCGGCGCGGCGTCTCCGCCCCGGCCGGGGGCGCGGCCGTCCATCGGGGGCGGGGCGCCGCCGGGGCCGCCGGGATGGCCGCCGCGGCCGATCATCTCCCACGCGCGCGCCTGCTGGTCGGCGGTGAGCACGGCCAGCGCGTCGCGGAGGTCGGTGCGCGCCTGCTCGCGCATCTGCTCGTGCTGCTGGCGCATGCGCGCGAGGTCGGCGTCGCTCGGGCGCTGCTGCGGAGGTGCCGCCGGGCGCTGCGACTCGCGGCGCTCTGCCGCGCGCCGGGCGATGGCGGCCAGGCGCACCACCTGCGCGTCGCTCAGGCGCAGCTCGCCGGTGTGGCCGAGCAGGAAGTCGGCGGCGGGCGGCGGGCCGGGCGGCATCCCCGGGGGCGGGCCGCCGGGCAGGTCGCCGCCGCCGGGGGCACCCATCGGGCCCTGCGCGGCCAGCGTGGCTGCGCCGAGCGTCATCGCCAGCGCGGCCAGGAGCACGGATCGTCTCATCGTCATCATCTCCCGCAATCGTCGGTGGAATCCTCGCAGGCCGATCCATCCGCCTGCCGTACACGTGGACAGCGGCAGCCGCGGCGCGATTCCATCTCCCGATGAGCGAGGGATCAGGACCGATGAGCGAGTGAGATTCGGGAAGGAGCACCTGACCGGCAGCAATCCCGGAAACCGAGCCGCAACCTCTCCCCGCGCTGAGGTCTCCCCCTCCCCCAGTCGGTTTTGGGGGAGGGGGCGGGGGGAGAGGGCCTCCGCGCCGGGCGGGCAGGATCTCCGTTCAAGCGGTGAGGCCAGTTCGAGTCTCGATCACCCCTCTCCATCCCCATCTCCCTTTGTCTCCCCATCATCACCCGCACTCAGCACTCAGTACTGAGGTGTGGACCCCGGCTTGCAACTCGACCGCGCCCGGACCGCGGACGAGGAGCGAGGGGTGATCGAGGATCTCTGGTACAAGAACGCCGTCATCTACAGCCTGTCGCTGGAGACGTTCATGGACGGCAACGGCGACGGCTGCGGCGACTTCGAGGGGCTGATGCGGCGGCTGGACTACCTGGAGTCGCTGGGGATTGACGCCATCTGGCTGGGGCCGTTCCAGCCCTCGCCCAACCTCGACAACGGCTACGACATCTCCGACTTCTACGGCGTGGACCCGCGCTTCGGCTCGCCGGGCGACTTCGTGGAGTTCATGAGCCGCGCGGAAAGCCGCGGCATCCGCGTGCTGATGGACCTGGTGGTCAACCACACCTCCGACCGCCACCCCTGGTTCCAGGAGGCGCGCCGCGACCCGCAGTCGCATCACCACGACTGGTACGTGTGGTCGAAGCGGCGGCCGAAGGACTGGAACCAGGGGATGGTGTTCCCCGGCGTCCAGAAGTCCACCTGGACGAAGGACGACGAGGCGGGAGAGTACTATTATCACCGCTTCTACGAATTCCAGCCGGACCTGAACATGGACAACCCCGAGGTCCGCACCGAGGTGCGGCGGATCATGGGGTACTGGCTGCAGCTGGGCGTCTCCGGGTTCCGCGTCGACGCCGTGCCGTTCATCCTCGAGGGCTCGCCCGACGGGAAGGGCGGGAGGCCGCCGCTGCACTTCGACTATCTCCAGCAGATGCGCTCGTTCCTGCAGTGGCGCACCTCGGGCGCCATCATGCTGGGCGAGGCCAACGTCCTGCCGAAGGAGAACAAGCGGTACTTCGGGAAGTCGGGCGACGGCATCCACATGATGTTCAACTTCTTCGTCAACCAGCACCTGTTCTACGCGCTGGCCAGCGGCGACGCGCGCCCGCTGGTGGACGCGCTGAAGGCCACGCGCGACCTGCCACCCACCGGGCAGTGGGCGCAGTTCCTCCGCAACCACGACGAGCTCGATCTGGGGAGATTGACGGAGGAGCAGCGCGGGCTCGTGCTCGAGCGCTTCGGGCCCGAGCCCGAGATGCAGCTGTACGGGCGCGGGATCCGCCGGCGGCTGGCGTCGATGCTGGGCGAGCGCGCGCACCTGGAGCTGGCGTACTCGCTGATGTTCTCGCTGCCGGGGACGCCCGTGCTGCGCTACGGCGACGAGATCGGGATGGGCGAGGACCTGCGGCAGAAGGAGCGCGATGCGGTGCGCACGCCCATGCACTGGTCGCGCGAGCGCAACGCGGGCTTCTCCACCGCCGAGCGCATCGTGCGCCCGGTAATCGACCAGGGGCCGTACAGTTGCGACCACGTGAACGTCGAGGCGCAGCGCCGCGACCCCGAATCGCTGCTCAACTGGACCGTGCGGATGATCCGGCTGCGCAAGGAGTGCCCGGAGATCGGGTGGGGGTCGTGGCGGATCCTTCCCGCCGGCTCGCCGGGCGTGCTGGCGATGTGCTACGAGTGGCGGGGAAACGCGGTCGTCGTCCTCCACAACTTCGACCGGCGGCCGCGCGAGGCGCGCTTCCGGGTGGGCGCCGAGGGCGGCGAGCACCTGGCCAACCTGCTGCAGCAAGAGGAGATGCACGCCGACGAGCGCGGCGTGCACCACGTGGCCCTGGAGGCGTACGGCTACCGCTGGTACCGCGTGGGCGGCCTGGGCTACGCGCTGCGCGCCCACCGCGACAGCGGCGCCGGCGTGGCGTGGTGAGGGGACAGGGGGACAGGCGTCGTCCAGCAGGTAAGCGGCGTCGGTGGGCGAGCTTGCATGCCGTCGGCACGAGCGCTGCGAAGCGAGCTGACGTCATCGTGGGGCCGGCCAAACCGTCCTCTCGTCGTGGACGATGACGGCAGGCCGAAGGATCTATCGCCGCGGTATGCGCGGCCGTCGGCGGATCGGCCTCGGACGGTGTCGCAACCCGGGATCGCGGGACACTTCCCGATGTCATCCTGGGGGAGGCGCCGCGCAGTACTCGCGGCCACACCCGGATTTCGGCGCCGACCGAAGGATCTACTCGTCCTGCACGGACGTCCGCGTGTCAGGACGGAATTCCGGGCGGCGTCGGCAAGATCCTTCGGGCGCGGCAAGTGGCGGTGAGCACGAGAGTTCCGCGCCCGCGCCCTCAGGATGACACCGATGGGTGTCCCGCAGGTAACACCCTCTCAGAACGTCGGGCGGGCGTACGGTGCAGATCAACCGCTGCCCGGAGGCACGTCCGGCAGCGAGATCCCCAGCAGCCAGTCGTAGATGCGGGCGTCGCGGTAGGCGTGGGTGGCGGAGCCGACGTGGTCCTGCCCCTCGTCCTCGACGATGCGCGAGCCGTGCGGCGATTCGCCCGCGGCGGGATGGAGGCGGAGCGCGTCGACGAAGGTGGACTTGAGCCGCCGCGCGACGCCCCCGATGGAGAGCCAGACCGGGCGCCCGGGGTCCATTCGCGGCACGCGCGTGGGATCGACGGCCCAGAGCGCGGCCCAGGCGTCCGGCTGCTCCGGCGCCAGGTCGAACACGCCGTTGGCGCCGAAGCTGAAGCCGGTGAGGTACGTCCGCCGCGCGTCGCCGCCGTATTCGC
The DNA here is from genome assembly GCA_036377595.1 of Longimicrobium sp. Classification (NCBI taxonomy): domain Bacteria; kingdom Pseudomonadati; phylum Gemmatimonadota; class Longimicrobiia; order Longimicrobiales; family Longimicrobiaceae; genus Longimicrobium; species Longimicrobium sp. The sequence goes on from DASUYB010000019.1 coordinate 17,651, forward strand.
GGCGCACGGCACGGACGATCCGCAGCACGTCGTCGGCGTGGCGGAGCCAGAGGTCGCCCTGCTGCGGAAGCTGCGGGGCCACGACGATGAACTCGCGCGTGGCGGCCGGCGCGCTCTCGTCTCGCAGCGGCCCGTGGCGGGTGACGGCGGCGCGGATCTCGGCCGGCGCGCCCTCGTCGTAGCCGTGCAGGAAGCAGAGCACCGGCCGCGGCCCCGCGTCTCTGCCGCCCGGAAGGGAGACGAGAGTTCGCAGCGGCCCGGATTCCACGATCTCGATCGCCATCATCCCCCTTGTCCCGACAACGAAATCCCGCGCGGAGACGGCGAGGAGCCTTGGACGGGAGGCTGATCCTCCGCTCCTCTCCATCTCCGCGCGGGGACGATCTACCGGCTCACCACGCGCACGCCGCAGCCCAGTGGGAGCGGCGCCGCCACCCCTCTCCATCCACCCGATCGTGCTGCGGATCTTCCCTCTCCATGATCCCCGCCCGATCCTCCGCGTCTTCACGGGACGTGGGGGGCAGGGGCTGCAAGGACCGGTTCCAACGCGGAGCAGTTGGGTGTTTGGAGGGATACACTGCTGTAGCGGGAAGAATCGGGCGGACGGCCAGGTGAGAGCATGGCGGAGGCGGCCGGCGCCGCCCCCGCCGGGGCGATCAGCGCAGCCCGGCCCGGATCTGCTGCGCCACGCGCAGGTGCCCGGCCACGGCGTCGCGCTGCGCGATGAGCAGCTTCTCCATCCCCCCGCTGAGCCGGTTCTGCGCCAGCGTGCGCTCCAGCCGGTCGAGCGCGACCTGGTGCGCCGCCACCTGCCGGTCCATGTACGCCCGCTCGAACTCCGCGCCGGTCAGCTGCTGCAGGGTGACCAGGTCGGTCATTGCGTGCTCCGCCACGGGGCGGCTGTACGGGTTGCGCAGCAGCAGCTCGCTCAGCTCCGCCATCCCCGCCTGCGTCCGCACCTCGCGCGCGGTGAAGGCGTCCGCCGCCGCCCCCACCACCTCGGGCTCGGCGGGGTGAGGGCCGTACACCTCGCCCAGGTTGGTGCCCGCGGCGCCGGCCTGCGGCGCGTCGCCGGCCACCGCCCCCTGCGCGTCCGCCGACCCCGCCGGGTGCTCGGGGCTGGTGCCGATGCTCGCCGGCCCCAGGTTGGTGCCGGTGGTGCCGGTGCCCCCCTCGGGCATGCTGTTCAGCACGATCCCCTGCGCGTTGGTCGGCTCGCCCACGCCGGTGTAGGCCGCGCTGCCGGTGGCGATGGGGGTGCTGAAGCGGAGCCCCAGCCCCGCCGTGGCCATCCGCCGCTCGCGCTGCTCCAGCGCCCGGGAATGGTCGGCGACCATGTGGTCGGCGAAGGTGCGCACGGCCTCGGTGATGGCGCGGTCCTGGGCCAGCTGCGACTGCTCGATCTCGCCCGCGTCCACGGCGGCGAGGAATGCGTGGGCCGCCACGTCGGCCTGCAGCGGCGGATCGAGCGTCGCCATCCCGCGCGTTCCCGTACACGCCGCCGCGAGGAGGGCGAGCGCCGCCGCCCATCTCCACACCCTGGATCGTGCTGCCGGCATCCGTCCCTCCATCCTGCTGGTGATCGATCCTCGCCGGCCGCTCGCGTCGGTAGCGGGGGAGGAAATTATCGGTAGTATCAAAGGTAAGATTTTGCAGGATAATCACTTGGGATAAATTTGCCGTGCGTTTCCGGAGCTTGGCCCGGTCGGAGTCCGACGGGTGCGGCGCGCGAAAAACCCTCTCCCGTGACTGGGAGAGGGTTCGCGCTCGGGGATGCGAAGTGATACCGGCTGCCGCAATTGATTGTGCATCTCCGATCGGATGTCATTCCGAGCGGCGCCGCTGCTCCGAATCTTCAATCGTGCGGATGCCAGGCGGCGCCCGAGGAATCTGTGGCATGCGTCCGAGCGACAGGCGGCCTATGGCTCGGAAGCCGGCCACAGATTCCTCAGGCGCCACGGCTTTGGCATGGAGGACAGGGCGGTGCAGCGCCTTCGGAATGACATCCCTATTCCTGCCTCCAATGCACAGTTGATCTGGAGATTTGGTGTGATATGGTTCTCAGGGCGACGGCAGCCGCACCGCCAGGCGGACGCCGCGGCGTTCCGGCGCGACCGTCACCGTCGCCGCGTCGCGTGGCGCGTCTGCGTCTCGCCAGATGTCGCCGGTGATCATCGCGCCGATGCCGGCGCCCAGGATCATCCCGCCCGCGCCGCCGAGGAAGGTGGTCAGCGCCACGGTGCCCTCCGGGCAGTCGTCGTGGCAGAGCGCGCCGAGGGTCCCGCCGATCACCGCGCCGATGCCGAACCCGGCCGCGAGGCCGGTTCCCAGGTACCGCCGCCGGCCGTCGGGCACCTCGACGAGCCGCACCTGGTCGCGCGGGAGCGCCACGAGCGAGTCTCGCCCGCGGATCGTCACGGTGTCGGCCGTCAGGCGGGTGACGTCTCCCACCACGCGCGGGTGTCCCGTCGCGGTGATGCGGACGCGCCCGCTCTCCGGGATCGCCACCCGCTGCGCCTGGGCGGAGCCGGCAAGCGCGGCGGCGGCGGAGAAGGCGAGCGCGGACAAAATCCGTTTCATCGGCGTGACTCGTCGGCGGGAGAAGGGGATGGATCGTGGTCAGCGCGTCGTCACCCTCACGGCGACTGTCATGCCGCGCCAACTCGGCGCGGGGGTGATCCCGACGGCGGCGGGATGGTCCGCGAAGTCGGCCCAGCGCTCGCCGGTGACCAGCGCGCCGATCCCGGCCCCCAGGATCGTGCCGACGCCCGCGCCGACGGGGGTGGTGATGGCGGCGAAATCGTTCTGGCAGTCGCTGCCGGGACCGCAGCCGGCCACGGCGACCAGCGCGCCGCCGGTCGCGCCCGCGACGAGCCCGATCATCATCCCCGTCACCACGTGGCGGCGCCGCCCGGCGGGCACCTCCACGCGCCGCACCCGGTCGCGAGGGATGGCGACGAGCGAATCGGCCGTCCGCAGCATCACCGAGTCGGCGGTGGATTGCTGCACCGTCCCCACGAAGTGCCGCGCCTGCCAGCGCGAGGTGGTGATGCGCACGCGCCCGCTGTCGGGCATCTCCACCCGCTGCGCCTCCGCGGAGGTGTCCGCGATCGAGCCGGCGATGGCGATGCAGGCGAGCGATAGGAGAACGGTCGGTCTCATCGATACGATTCCAAAGGCATGAACGTCATTCGGCGCCATCGAGCCGAATGATGCTCCGCGCCCGGCGCACGCGCCAGACAATCGCACTTCCGCACTTCCGCACTTTCGCACCCTCGCACTTTCGCACCCTCGCACTTTCGCACTCGATCTCCCGATCCGTACCTTCCGCCGCATGGAATACACGACCCTCGGCGCCACCGGCGTCACCGTTTCGCGCATCTGCCTGGGATGCATGAGCTACGGCAGCAGCCAGTCGCGGCCGTGGATCCTCGACCCCGACGACGCGATGCCCTTCTTCCGGTGCGCGGTGGAGGCGGGGGTCAACTTCTTCGACACCGCCGACATGTACTCGCGCGGCGCCAGCGAGGAGGTCACCGGCCGCGCGCTGCGCGAGTACGCGCGCATGGACGAGGTGGTGCTGGCGACGAAGGTGTTCTACCCGATGGGCGAGGGGCCGAACCTGGGCGGCCTGTCGCGCAAGCACGTGGTGCAGGGGTGCGAGGCGTCGCTGCGGCGGCTGGGGGTGGAGACGATCGACCTCTACCAGATCCACCGCTTCGACGCGAGCACGCCGATCGAGGAGACGCTGGCCGCGCTCGACCACCTGGTGCACGCGGGGAAGGTGCGCTACATCGGCGCCAGCAGCGGGTGGGCGTGGCAGATGGCGCAGGCGCTGTCGGCCAGCGAGCGCAACGGCTGGGCGCGCTTCGTCTCCATGCAGAACCACTACAACCTCGTGTACCGCGAGGAGGAGCGGGAGATGATCCCGCTCTGCCGTGCCGAGGATGTGGCGGTGATCCCGTGGAGCCCGCTCGCGCGCGGGCTGCTGGCCGGCGGCCGCGCGTCGCTCGACGACCGCCAGTCGACCGCGCGCGCGGCCAGCGACGCGTACGGCCACGGGCTCTACACCGATCCCAACGACTGGGAGATCGTGGAGGCGGTGCGCGGCGTTGCGGCGGAGCGGGGGATCACCATGGCCGAGGTGTCGCTGGCGTGGCTCCTCTCCAAGCCGTACGTCACCGCGCCCATCGTCGGCGCCACCAAGCTCCCGCACCTCGACGCCGCCATCCGCACCGTCGACGTCCGGCTGACGGAGGACGAGATCGCCCGCCTCGAGGCGCCCTACCGTCCCCATGCAGTCCGCGGGCACGAATAAGCCTCACGCAGAGGGCGCAGAGGTCGCAGAGAGCTTCCCGCCCT
>DASUYB010000020.1 GCA_036377595.1 Longimicrobium sp.
GGCTGGTCTCGATCAGCAGCACGTCCACGCCGCCCTCGATCAGCCAGCGCGCCTGCTCGGCGAACACCGGCACCAGCTCGGCCAGCGTGATGTTTCCGAGCGTCGGATCGGATGCCGACGGGAGGAAGCCGCTGGGCCCGATCGACCCGGCGACGAAGCGCTTGCGCCCGTCCCGGGCCTCGAAGCGGTCGGCCACCCGGCGGGCGAGCGAGGCGGCGGCCACGTTGATCTCGCGGACGTCGTTCTCCAGCCCGTACTCGCGCAGCGTCAGGCGGTTGGAGCGGAAGGTGTCCGTCTCCAGCACGTCGCACCCGGCCTCCATGTACGAGGCGTGGATCTCCTCGATGACCCGCGGCTTGGAGATGACGAGATAGTCGTTGCACCCCTCCAGCCGCTCGCCGCCGAAGTCGCTGGCGGAGAGGTCGTAGCGCTGGATGGAGGTGCCCATGGCGCCGTCGAACACGAGCACGCGTTCGGCGAGCGCGGACAGGTAGGGCGAGGTGAGATCGGACATCGGTCGTTCGGATCTTTCGAATACAAAAAGCCCCGCGACTCGGCTGGAGTGCGGGGATCACAGGGGCCCGGGTTGTCCCGGCGGTGGGCCCATCCCGACTCTTTAGCGTTTTTTTACGAGGTCGCAAGCGGTCGCAAATCCATCCTCGGCGCGCCCATCGGGCGTGCAGCACGGAATCTATGCGGCAGCGCCGCGCGCGCAACCCCGGCGAAGCCGGCGGATGCGATCCCCCGGTCCGGCGCGAATGTGAATCTTGTCCCTCCAATCCAGTGTGTGCATGTATTCGTGCGTGGTGATGGACCCCCGATGATGCCGCCCTGAAACGAGGTTTCCCCCCATGACCGGACTGCCCCTTCAGTCCATCGCCGGGATCGTGCTCTTCGCGGTGCTCGCCGCCACGGGCGCCATGCTGATGGCGTACAAGCGAGGCTTCCGCGAGTGGCAGGACGACCTCCCCGCGCCGAACCCGAGCACGTTCGCGAACGCGCCGCGGACGCCGCGGATCACCCTCGAGCCCGCCACGGCCCCGCCCGGCGTGGCGGCGCCCGCGGCGAAGCACGGCGTCGCCTCGGTCGACGTCCACTTCAAGCGGCCGGTGCCGGCCGAGAAGCCGGAGTTCCCGTGGCTGTCGCACTGCTCGTACGTGTGGCTGCTGGTGTGGGCGCTCGGCGGGCTGGCGATGTCGCTGGCGTTCTTCGCATTCCGGTGGGACGACCGCGGGGCCGTGGCGCTCTGGTACGCGGCGGGCTTCACCGCCTGGGCACTGGTGATGTGGATCGCGATCCGCGCGTTCAGGTAGCGGCGCGTGGCACGGGCGCTGCGGCTGAGCGCCGGCCGTTCGCACAGCCTTGATCCCGTCACGAGGAGCCGACCATGCACAAGGTGAAGCTGGAGATCGAGAAACTGGCGGTCGAGTCGTTCGAGGCCGCCGAGACGCCGGAGCCGCAGGCCGGCACCGTCCACGCGAACGCCGCGGAGCAGATCGCGTCCAAGCCGCTGTCGGACTGCTTCTGGTCCCTCTGCCAGACCTGCGGCATCTACTGCTGAACGGAGATGGAAAGTCCGGCAGGCGGGCCTCGCACCACGCGAAGCCCGCCCGCCGCTATTTCACGCACTCACGTGCGAGCCTCGCCCGGCGCGCGGAGATTCGCGTCCGGCGATCCGGCAGAATCGGACCGGTCGTGATCCGCAAATGAAAACGGACGGGCCTCGCACAGTGCGACGCCCGCCCGCCACCGTCGTCTCAGCACTCAGCACTTCTCACCGCGACGAGCACCCGTGCCGCCGGTCCCACCGGTCCTCGGTGCGGTCGCGGACGTCCTCGTGGCGGTCGCGCCGGTTCTCGCGCCGGTCGATGCGGTTCTCGCGGCGGTCGGCCCTGTTCTCCAGCCGGTCGCCAACGCCGCCGTGGTGGCGCCGGTCCCAGCGGTTCTCCCGGCGATCCCGCCGGTCCTCCGCGCGGTCGCGCACGTCCTCGCGGCGATCGCGGCGGTCCTCCCGCCGGTCGCGCACGCCCTCGGCGCGGTCGCGGATACACTGCCGTACCGCGTGCTCGTGGCGGAGGTTCGCGCGGCCGCTCTGCGCGTGGAGCGCCGCGGGCGCGGCGGCGAGCGCCAGGGCGATGACGAGAGCCTTCATGACAGCCTCCGTGGCTTGATGGGTTCCGCGGCCCGCACCGCGGAGCCGCTCCACCAAGCCATACAGGCGCGCAGCGCCGGGCGTTGGGATAGGGGTCATACTGATCTTTTCCAGACACATATTGACGACAGCGGGCAGGCCCGGTATCCTCCGGGGCGCCGGCCCGAAACCCGGCCCGGTGAACGACTCACCCACTCCCTTTGGAGGATGCATGGCCAAGCTGACGCTGGACGTAAACGCGCTGGCGGTGGAGACGTTCGCGACCGATCGGGGCGCCGCGAAGGGTTCGGGCACCGTGATGGGGCACCAGGGCGCCTTTCTGTTGGATTCCTTCGGGCTCTATTGCTCCACCAACTACACCTGCCCGGTCACGCGCTGACCATCGCGGTACGTCCGCCACGCCGAACGGGGCCGCGCGACGCATCGCGCGGCCCTGTGCCGTTCACCCCAAGGGTGGCAGATCAGTCGCCGCAGACGGCCCGGCTCCAGCGGCGGGAGCCGGAGCAAGCGCCTGATATGACATGACAGCCGTCTCCGAGGTTCGCGCCCTCCGAAGGGATCAGGGCGACGCCGCGCGCTCGGCGGCCAGGCGGCGGTCCAGCCGCTTCCGTCCCGCGCCGGAGATGAAGCCGTGCACGGTCATCGCCGGCCCCGTCATCATGTACGTCACCCCGCCCCACTGCGCGCCCAGCCACACCGACACGAGCATCGAGGTGATGCCGATGGCCACGTTCAGCAGCGTCTCGCGGATGTTGTCGCGCGTCTCGTAGCGCTCCACCTCGTCCAGCTCCAGCGCGTCGCGCCGGCGGTAGGCGTGGCCGTACATCAGCGCGAAGAGGAGGAACACGGCCACGTAACCCGCGCCGAACACCAGCATCATCGACGCGCCCTGCCCGCGCGCGGTGAAGACCTCCACCACGCGCCCGTCCGGCAGCCGCGCCACGCTTCCCAGTCCCATGAGCTGCCCCACCACCAGGCCGAACACGAACTTCAGGGGATAGACGAAGAAGACGATCACGAACAGCAGCAGCGCGTTCAGCAGGATGGTGACGCCGTCCTCCAGCCCGAAGCGGCGGAACCAGCGGTACTGGTGGAGCCAGACCAGGAAGAGGAGCGCGAAGCACGCGGCGAAGGTGCCGAAGCCGCGCATGGTGTCCATCAGCTGCGCGTAGGTGCGCGGCGCCTCGAGCGACACCACCAGCAGGGTGATGGCGAAGCCGAACACGGCGTCGCTGAGCGCCTCCAGCCGCGACACCTCGGTGCCGCGCCAGCGGAAGCCGTTCCTCTCCACCTTCCCCACCGGCACGTGGCGGCGACCGATCATCCTTCCCTCGCAGGCGCCAAGTGAACGGATCTCATTCGCGTAAGAACGGCCGATCCGTATCTCCCGATTGGCATCATCTCTTCATCGAGAAGAAGGAAAATCTGCGTGATCATTGGCGTTTTCAGCACAGGCGCAAATTGTCCAACGCGCACGTTGCGCCGTCTCGCGAAGTGGATTATTGTTGACCGTAAACGTGTAACAGAGGCGGGTCCGCACCGCCCGTGCAGACGGCGCGGCCGCGAACACTCATGCACGGGAGGCGGCGCATGCGCAAGAAGCTCACGCTGGACCCCGAACGGCTCACGGTGAGCTCGTTCGACACCGGGCGGGGCGACGAGGCGCCCCGCGGCACCGTGCAGGCGCAGGCGGCGTGTACCTGCTGGCGCACCTGCGTCTGTCCCAGCGCCATCTACTGGTGCGCGGACATCGCGGAGACGGTGTATTCGTGCGACTACACGCACAACGCCAGCTGCTTGACGACGTCGTGACACGGCGAGAGGGGTGCGGGCCCGGACGGGCCCGCACCCCTTCGCACGTTCCGGAGGTGGACCGATGAGGAAGAAGCTGAGCCTGGACGTGGACGCGCTCTCCGTGGCCTCCTTCCCGACGGCGGAGGCCGGGCCCGCGCGCGGCACGGTGCACGGGGCGGTGGACGACTGCACCTGCAAGGCCTCGTGCGCCTGCCCCAGCGCGTACTTCTACTGCAACACCAACCCGGTCAACACCATCTACTCGTGCCACTACACCCAGAACGCGAGCTGCTACTACACGCAGACCTGCCCCACGGCCTGAAAGGAGACGCGGCGATGAAGCGCAAGCTGACGCTGGAGCTGGACGGACTCTCGGTCGACTCCTGGTCGACCACCGACAACGCCGCGGACGCGCGCGGCACGGTGCAGGCGCGCGAAGACTCGGACGCGCCGCAGTACTTCGACTGCACCTGCGCCAAGACCTGCGTGTGCCCCAGCGCCTACTACTGGTGCGGCGACGGCTACCAGACGCTGTACTCGTGCACCTACACCAACAACGAGAGCTGCGTCTACACCAGGGCCTGCCCGGTCACGAGCTGACGGCGGCCGGCACCGTCACCCCATCTCCACCCGCAAGGAGGCAGCGTGCGCAAGAAGCTGAAGCTGGAATCGCTCGACGTCGACTCGTTTCCCACCACCGGCGTCCGCGCGAAGGAACGCGGGACGGTGCGCGGCGCGGGCGACGACTGCACTTGCGTGGACAGCTGCCCGTGCCCCACCAACGCGTACTACTGCGCCACGGTGATGGCCACGGTGATCTCGTGCGCGTACACGGAGAACGCGAGCTGCGCGTACGACACCCAGGACGAGAGCTGCGGATGCAGCTGGGTCGGCTGCCCGTCGTACCCTGTCTGCATGGAAACCGAGGAGTGCTGACGAACCCGGGAGAGGGAGAAAACGAGATGAGAGCGAAGAAGAAGCTGGACCTGGACGCGCTGGCGGTGGACAGCTTCGACACCAGCAGCGCCGCGAAGGGCGAGGGCACCGTGCACGCGCACGAGGTGGATCCCCAGCCCACGCCGCCGGAGTACGCGCCCTGCACCTGCTTCTACAGCTGCCTGTGCAAGACGGCGTACTACCACTGCGGCACCGGGCCGTACACCATCTACTCGTGCGACTACACGTACAACGGAAGCTGCCCGGTCACCTGGTAGGACGGCCGCGGACGGGAGGGGCGCATCGCCGCCCCACCCGTCTTCCTTTCCGGTACGCAGGGAGATGGGAGGAGACGATGCGGAGGAAGAAGCTGGAGCTCGACACGCTCTCCGTCGACAGCTTCCCCACGGCGGCGGACGACGGCGGGCGGGGGACCGTGCGCGCGCACCTGGACGAGTACGCGGCGGCCAGGGGATGCACCTGCCGGGGGACGTGCCTGTGCCCCACCGCGTACTACAACTGCGGCACCGGCCCGTTCACTATCTACTCGTGCGACTACACGGCCAACAACAGCTGCACGGTGTAGCCGTCTGCACCCGACGAGGAGTGACGCGATGAAGAAGCTCAGGCTGGACCCCGGCTCGCTGCGCGTGCAGGGCTTCCCCACCGGCCGCGCGGACGGGGACCGTGGGACCGTGGCCGGCCGCGCGCCGTGCACGTCCGTGGCCACGTGCCCGTGCGACACGGGGCGCTGGGCGTGCGAGCCGCGCGATACCAACTACTCGTGCGACTACACGTGGGCGGGCGACACCTGTGACTCCTTCCCCACCGAGGTGAGTCCCACCTGCATGTGCGCGTAGGTCCGTGAACCCACGCCAACCGGAGGGAAGGATGGAGAAGAAGACGCTGAAGCTCGACGCGCTGGCGGTCAGCTCTTTCGAGACCGCCGATGCCGCGCCCGACCTCGGGACGGTGGAGGCGCGGGAGGCCGACTGCACCGCACCGGCCACCTGCAAGTGCCCCACCTCGCTGTGGGCGTGCGGCACCATCGCCGCCACGCGCTACTCGTGCCCGCGGACCTTCGACTGCTGACGAAAGGAGGCCGCGATGAAGAAGAAGCTCGACCTCTCGCTCGAGCGGCTGGCGGTGGACTCGTTCGCCGCCGGCGGCGCCGAGCGCCGCGATGCGGGGACGGTGCACGCGGCCGAGCGCCCGTGCACCTCGTGGAACACCTGCCAGTGCCCCACCTCGGCGTACGTGTGCTCCACACGCCCGGCGACCGCGATCTCCTGCCCGCAGACGTCGCTCTGCTGAGGGGAGAAGAAACAGAAAAGTCTCACGCAGAGTCAGCAGGGTCAGCAGAGAGAACAGCTCAGTTCTCTGCTGACCCTGCTGACTCTGCGTGAGATAAATCTTTTTCTGGATTCAGGTCACCCCGCGTCGGCGCCGACCAGCGCCTCGATCTCCTCCGGGGCGACGGGGACGCCGCGGGTCAGGACCTCGTGCCCGTCCTCCGTCACCAGCACGTCGTCCTCGATGCGCACGCCGATGCCGCGCAGCTCCGCCGGCGCGCCCTCCGCGTCGGCGGGGATGTAGATGCCGGGCTCGATGGTGAAGATCATCCCCGGGCGCAGCGGCAGCCAGTCGCCGCCGCGGGCGCGGTAGTCGCCGGCGTCGTGCACGTCCAGCCCCAGCCAGTGGCTGGTCTGGTGCATGTAGTAGCGCTTGAACTCCTCCCCGTCGATCAGCTCCTGCGGATCTCCCTGCAGCAGGCCGAGCTCCACCATCTCCTCCGCCAGCCGCAGCCGCGTTGCGTCGTGGATCTCGGCGATCGTCACCCCCGGCCGCACCATCGCGATCGCCGCCTCCTCGGCGCGCAGGACGGCCTCGTACACCCGCCGCTGCGGCGCGGTGAAGCGGCCGGAGACGGGGAAGGTGCGGGTGATGTCGCCGCAGTACATCCCCCACTCGGCGCCGGCGTCGATCAGCACCAGCTCGCCCTCTTCCGCGCGGCGCTGGTTGAGCACGTAGTGCAGGATGGTGGCGTTCGCGCCCGCGCCGACGATGGAGGGGTACGCCGGCCCCGCGTCGGGCCCCGCGGCGCGGAAGGTGGAGTCGACCACGTTGGCCAGCTCCCACTCTCCGATCCCCGGGCGTACCGCGCGCATCGCGCGGACGTGCGCCTGCGCGGAGAGCTGGCAGGCGCGGCGGACGAGATCGGCCTCCGCCGGCTCCTTCACCACGCGCATCGGGTCCAGGATCCCCGCGGGGTCCATCACGTCCGACGGGCCCTTCCCGGTGCGCGCGCGGCGCAGCCGCCACTCGCGGATCCAGGGAACGAGCCGCCGGTCCATCTCCTCGTCGCTCCCCAGCGCGTACCAGATGGCGCCGGCCGCCTCCAGCAGCGGCTTGAGGCGCGTCTCCAGCTCCTCCAGCGGGTACGCCGCGTCCGCGCCGAAGCGCTCCTTCGCCCCCTCGACGCCGGCGCGCGGGCCGTTCCAGGTCTCGCGCTCGCGGTCGCGCGGGCGCACGAACAGGGTGAAGCGGTGCTCGGGGTCGTGCGGCGTGAGCACCGCCACGCCGGGCTCGCGGAAGCCGGTCAGGTAGAAGAAGTCGCTGTCCTGGCGGTACAGCACCTCGGTGTCGCGCGACTTGATCAGCTCGGGCGCCGAGCAGAGCACGGCCACGCCGCCGCCCAGCGCCTCCAGGAAGCGCTCGCGCCGGCGGCCGTGCGGGTCGTCGGGAAAGGGGAGCGGCGCGTCGGTGCCGGCGATCTCGTGCAGGGTCGTGGCCATCGTCATCTACGACTGCTTCGGGGGATTCAGAGCACTTCGCGGAGCGCCGCCTGCACGCGCGGCGCCAGGTCGGCCCACGCCGCACCCGCCTCCTTCGTCACCGTGACGAAGTCCGCCACCACGAAGAGGGAGGCCACGCCCGGCTCGGCAAAGAGCCGCTCGGCCAGCGCGTCGCCCGCCGCCGCGTCGGGCGAGGCGAAGGTCACCCCGCGCCGCCCCTCCACCAGCGTGCGGCCGACGGTGAACTTCCCCGCGTTGGGGTTGGGCGTCTCCTGGAAGCGCACCTTCGGCTTCGGCACGGCGGCTCGGGCGGTCGGGCGTGAGGTTCGGGCCGTCGCGCGGCCGGGGCGTGAAGTCTATCCGGCCGCGCCGCGGCGGCGCAACGGCCCGTACCCCGCCGCCGCGGGCGCGGTTTCCCGCCGGGACAAAGATCCCATCCGCTTCGGGAAAAATGTGAACAGATGGAATCTTGCGGGGGCGCGAAAGATGCGTCACCCTTCACGCATCGCCCACCATGACCGACAGCGCCGCGCTCCGCCGCCCCGCTCGCCCGTGCGAGCCCCGGCGCGGAGGAAATGGCGCCGCCGCGAACGCCGCCCGTGCCGCGCGGACCTCGTCTCCACCCGTCGAGAGAGCGTCCGGATCGGTGCCGCCGGGGCGCGTCCGCGGCGCGGCGGGAGCCCTGCATCGGGAGGGGATCTGATGCGGATGCGGAGCGGGACGCACGAAGATTCGCGGGACGCGCGGAAGCTCGTCCGCGTCCCCACCTGCGCGTGTATCCCCGCCTGCGGCTGTCCGGCCGCGCGTGGAGCGACGACCGTCCCCTGACCGGGCGCCGGTGCCGACGATGGCACCGGCGCCCGCGTCCGTTTCCGCGGGCACCGCGCCCGCGCTCACGCCATCCGCGTGGAGGATCGTGATGAAGAAGCTGCACCTCGATGCCGACGCGATCTCCGTCACCTCGTTCCCCACGGCCTCGATGCCGCACGCCTCGCCGGGGACGGTGGCGGGGCATGCGGCCACGTCGTTCGGCCAGGCCAGCTGCGGGATCACCTGCAACACGTCGTGCGGCGGGGGCGGATTCTGCACCTGCCACCCGGCGTAATCTCCATCAACCCTCGAAAACGGGAGGACGCGAAGATGCCGAAGCTCAGGATGGACGTGGAGACCCTGTCGGTGGAGTCGTTCCCCGTGGCCCCCGAGGCGCCCGCGTTCGGCGGCACGGTCGACGCCGCGGAGGCGATGGCCACGCGCGAGCTGTACTGCACCCGGGGCGACACCTGCCGCACCAGCTGCGGCCGCGTGGGCGACTGCACCTGCCCGATCCCCGCGTGACGGGGCGGGCATCCACCTGTGAGGAGGACGCCATGAACAAGATCCGGCTGAGCCTGGACCGCCTGGCGGTGGAGAGCTTCACCACCGGCAAGCAGGCGGAGGAGGCATCGGGAACGGTGCACGCGGCCTTCGCGCCCACCAGCACCGGCGGCAACTGCGCCACCTGCAGGGGCGCCACCTGCTTCACCTCGTGCGCGGGCGCCGCCGGCGACGTGGCCTGCACCTGCCCGATCCAGCCATGAGAAAACTGAGGCTGGACGTCGACTCGCTCGCCGTGGAGTCGTTCGCCACGGTGGTTGCCGCGGATGCGCCGGGTACCGTGCGCGGCGCGGAGATCATCACGCAGACGTGCTCGCCGGGGCCCACCTGCCATCCCTCGTGCGAGGAGTCCGACACCTGCGCCACCTCGTGCGCCGGCGGACCGTACTGCGACTGCCTGCCGTCGGGATGCCCGAAGGCGAGCGTCTGCTGCATCGACGCGTGAAACCGGGAGGAGAAAGGACGATGCCGAAGAAGACGCTGGATCCCGAGGCCCTGGCCATCGAGACCTTCGCCACCACGCCGAGGATGGACGTGGCCGCGGTCGTGGAGCACGCCAGGGCCAGCGGCGCGACCTCGTGCGTGAACCGGCCGCCGTACTGCACCTGCTGAGCGGATGTTCACTTACGACCGGAGGACGGAGATGCGCAAGCTGTTGCTGGACGTGGCCGGGCTGGCGGTGGAGTCGTTCCCCACCGCCGGCGCGAACGAGGCGCTGAAGGGCACCGTGGACGCGGCCGAGTTCACGGTGAAAACCGCCCAGTGCGGCAGCTGCGGCGGAGAGACCTGCGCCGGAGTGAGCTGCTTCACCTCGTGCATCCCCGGCGGCCCGGGATGCACCTGCCCGGTGAACTGAGCCATGAAGAAGCTGAGACTGGACGTCGACTCGCTCGGCGTGGAGTCGTTCGCCACCGCGCCGGCGGCCTCGGCGCCGGGGACCGTGCGTGGCGCGGCGGACACCGAGGTGTGCTCGGGGGGGCCGGTGACCTGCCACCCCTCGTACGACCCGTGCGAGACCTGCGCCACCTCGTGCGCCGGCGGGCCCTGGTGCGACTGCCTGCCCTCGGGATGCCCGAAGGCGAGCGTATGCTGCCCCACCTCGTGAACGAAGAATGAGCGATGCCGACGAAGACGCTGGATCCCGAGGCGCTGGCGGTCGAGACCTTCGCCACCACGCCGAGGATCGACGTGGCAGCCGCCGCCGAGGCGCAGGCGAGGGCAAGCGTTCGCACCTCGTGTCCCAACGGCCCGCCGTACTGCACCTGCTGATCGCGCCCACACACGAAAGGAGGGAAGGATGCCGAAGAAGACGCTGGACCCCGACGCGCTGAAGGTGGAGAGCTACGCCACCGCCGCGCCCGCCCCGGCGGCGGACGCCACGCGCGGGCCCGTGGCGACCCGCGTCACCTCGTGCCCCGACGGGCCGCCGCGCTGCACCTGCTGACGGCGGCGATCACCCCAACCCGGAGGGAAGGATGCGGAAGCTTGCGCTGGACGTGAACGGGATCATGGTGGAGTCGTTCCCCACCTCGCGTGCGGACGAAGAGGTGAAGGGCACCATCCGGGCCGCCGAAGGCACGCGGACCGGCGCGTGCGGGACGTGCGTCGGATACACCTGCGCCGGACCGAGCTGCTTCACCTCGTGCGATCCCGGCGGCCCGGACTGCACCTGCCCGCCGCCCCTCTGATCCGAGGCTCCCCGGTCGCCCGCCGGCGGGGCCCACCCGCGCGGCGGCCGATTGCCAACCCTGTGCAAGGAGGGAAGGATGCAGAAGCTGTCGCTGGACGTGGACGATCTCGCGGTGGAGTCGTTCCCCACCGAGGCACCCACCCCCGTCGAGGAAGGGACGGTGCACGCGCAGATGGCCACGCAGCACTGCGTCAGCCGTTTCACCTCGTGCCGCGCGGACATGCGCGACGCCTGCACCTGCCCCGTATAGCGGGCGCGCGGGCGGTGTTCACCACAACCGGAGGTTCGACAATGCGGAAGCTGATGCTGGACGTGGACCGCCTGGCCGTCGAGTCGTGGGCGACCGACGACCGCGCGACGGAGTCGGTGGGCACGGTGGAGGCGAACGAGGCCACGCTGCGGCCCTGCGGCAGCGGCCAGCCGAGCTGCTTCACCTCGTGCCGCGGCGACATGCGCGACGCCTGCACCTGCCCGCCGCCCTGAGCCGGGGCGGAAGGCGTCGCGTGCAATCCCGATCCCGGAGGAGCGGATGAGAAAGGTCAGGCTGGACTTCGACCACCTGCGGGTGGAGTCGTTCGTGGCGGGGCTGCAGGAGCGGCTGGAGGGCGGCACCGTGGAGGCGCGCGCCACCGGCAACACCTGCCAGAGCACCTGCTGGAACACCTGTCCGATGACGTGCAGCCACGAGATCGCGTGCCACAACACCACCTGAGCGCGCGGTGAAGTGCGTGAGCGCGTGAGTGCGGAAGTGCGCCGGATTCGCCCGAGTCCGGCGCACTTTCGCATTGTCTCGCTCTGGATCTGTGTTTCCCGGGCGTGTGCCGAGATGGGGCGGTTAAAACCGCGGCGTAACCGTTCAGTTGGTCGGCAGAATCGTGGGCGCGGGGGTGCCAGCACGCAGGGCTGCGATGGAGCGAGCTACAAAGTCGAGCGGATGAATTCCTTGTTGCTGACAGGTCGCGCTGATCGAGAGGATGCGCTCG
>DASUYB010000021.1 GCA_036377595.1 Longimicrobium sp.
GGCGGCGAGCGCCCCGCTCGGGCCGCGCACCAGGTCCGGACGCGTCTGCAACCCCTCCTCGATCTCGCCCACCACTTCCTCGAACAGATCCTCGATGGTCACGATCCCCGCAGTGCCGCCGTGCTCGTCCATCACCACCGCCATCTGCGTGCGCGCGGCGCGCAGGGCCTTCATCACGTCGTCGATCTCCGCCGTCTCGGGAACGAAGGGGACCTCGCGGGCGTCGTTCTCGTGCACCGCCCGGCGCGAGCGGAGCCGGCGGAAGAGGTCCTTGATGTGGACCATCCCCAAGATGTGGTCCAGGTCGCCGCGGTACACGGGGTAGCGGGTGTGCGGATGGCTGCGGACGGTGGCCACCACCTCGTCGAACGGCATCCCCACCTTCAGCCCCACCACGCGCACGCGCGGCACCATCACCTCGCCCGCGGTCAGGTCGCCGAAGTCGAGCAGCTCCTGGACGACGGCGGCGCTCTCCCGCCGCAGCATCCCCCCCGCCTGGCTCTCGCGCACGATGTAGCGCAGCTCCTCGGGGGTGCGCACGTGCTCGTTGCTGAGCGCGCCGCGGTCGATCCCGAACACCTTCAGCAGCCCGTTCCCCGCGAAGCTGAGGAAGCGAATCAGCGGCAGGGCGATCATCTGCAGCCCCAGCAGCACCGGTGTCACCGCGCGCGAGGTGCTGTCGGGCTGCTGGAGCGACACCGACTTGGGGATCATCTCCCCCAGCACGATGTGGAAGTAGGTGAGGATGGCGAGGGCGAGGAAGCTCGCCAGCCCGTGCGCGGTCACGAACCGCCACTCGCCCATCCCCAGCCCGTGCAGCCCCTCGGCGATCCACTCGGCCAGCGAGTGCTCGCCGTACATCCCCAGCAGGAGACTGGCGACGCTGATCCCCAGCTGCGCCGTGGCGATGTAGCGGTCGCGGCGCACGGGGTCGCGCAGCACGCGCACGACGAGCCGGGCCAGGCGGTCGCCTCCCGCGGCGCGCCTCTCCATCGTCGTGTGCGGCACGCTGACGATGGCGAACTCGGCCGCCACGAACAGCCCGTTCAGCAGCACCAGGACGATGACGACGAGGATGGTGAGGAGCTTATCCACCACGCTCCTCCTCCTCGTCCTCGTCCCGCCGCGGCGTGGCCACCACCCAGGCGACGGCGTGGTTGAGCACGCTCTCCACCTCCAGCTCCACCCCCTGGATCCTCACCCGCTCGCCCACGGCGGGAACGTGCCCCAGCTCCTCGGCGATGCGCCCGCCCAGCGTGTCGCTCTCCCCCTCGAGGTACGCGCAGAGCCAGGGCTCGGCCTCGTCCACCCGCAGCCAGCCGGGGAGGCGCACGCGGCCGTCGGGCAGGCGCTCGGGGCCGGGCTCGTCGCCCTTCAGCTCGTCGCCCACGTCGCCCATCACCTCGGTCAGCACGTCGTCGAGCGTCACCAGCCCGCTCACCCCGCCGAACTCGTCGAGCAGCACCGCCTGGTGGGTGCGGCTCTCGCGCATCCGCGCCAGCAGCTGCTCGGCCGTCACCGTCTCGGGCACCTGCAGGACGGGGCGCAGGAGCGACTCGATCCCGTCGAGCCGCGCCCCCGCCAGCTCGCCCACGAACAGGTCGCGCGTGTGCAGCACGCCGATCACGTCGTCCATGTCGCCGCGGTAGACGGGGAGGCGCGTGTACGGGCTTTCGGCCACGATCCGCATCACCTCGTCCATCGGGGTGGAGATCTCGATGGCCGACACCTGGTTGCGGGGGACCATCAGGTGGCGCGCGGGGCGGATCCCCAGCTGCAGCGCGCGGCGCAGGCGCCGGTGCTCGTCGGGCTCCAGCAGCCCGCCGTCGCGGCTCTCGGCGATCAGCAGGTCGATCTCCTCGGGCGAGTGGATGTGGCGGTGGCCCACCTCGGGAACGCCGAAGAGACGCAGCACCACCGCCGCGCTCCCGTTCAGGAAGGAGATGAAGGGGCCGAACACGGCCAGCGACCACTTCATCGGCAGCACGGTGAAGAGCGCCACCTGTGTCGGTCTTGCCAGCGCCAGGTACTTGGGGACCAGCTCGGAGAGGACCATCTGCATCCCCGTCAGCACCAGCAGGACGGCGATGGTGGCGACGGAGACGGCGGCCGCCTGGGAGAGGCCGAACCAGCCGCGGACCAGGGGGATCAGGCGGACGGCGATGGTCCCCTGCGCGAAGGCGCCGACGACCAGCGAGGTGACGGTGATCCCCATCTGGCTGCCGGAGATGTAGCGGTCGAGCCGCCGCGGGTCCTCGAGCACGGGAAGGAGCCGCGCCGCCACCGCGCTCCCCTGCTCGGCCTTCTGCCGGATGCGCGCGCGCCGCACGCTGACCGCCGAGAACTCGGCGGCCACGTACAGGGCGGAAAGGAGAAGGAGGAGGAAGACGACCAGGAGCGGTCCGACCATCTCTCGCCGATGGGAGAATGCGCGGGGCCGGCGCCCGCGCGCGCACCCCGCCCCGCTCCCGCCGCGCGCCCGCGCGGTGGGAGGGGGCGGGGCCCGGAAACCCGACGGGACCAGGCCCGTCCCGGGCTGATACGCGGACGCACGACCCACGCCACGCGCGGCGGCGCGGCCCGGCGCGCGCCCGCCGAAGCTGGACGCTACGGCCCCCGCGCGGCCCCCGCAAGCACCGCGCGGGGGCCGCGCCCCGTCACGATTCGTCGCCCCCGCGCGCCGGGGACGGGCGAAAATCGCGGGGGCACGTTACATTGTGGCCTTTCCGGTAAACTGCTACGAACGATTCGCGCAGGGGAGACTCTCGATGGAACCCGACGCCGGCCTCAGCGACCGTCTGCGGGACCGTATCCTGAACGCGCTGCACCTGGGGCTGCTGCGCCCCGGCGACCGCCTGCCCAGCATCCGCACGCTGTGGAGGGAGATGGGGGTGGACCACCGGGTGGTGGCGCAGGCGTACCGCACGCTCGAGGCCGAGGGGCTGGTGGAGGTGCGCGGCCGCTCGGGGGTGTACCTGGCCCCGCAGGACCAGTTCGGCGGCGAGCTGCTGGCCGAGACGGCGCGTTGGCTGGCGGGCGTGCTGGTGGAGGCGTGGAAGCGGCGCCTGACCATCGCCGACGTTCCCGAGCTGATCCGCCGCTGCACGCAGACCACCACCCTGCGCTGCGCCTGCGTGGAGAGCAACGAAGACCAGATGACGGCGTACACCGGCGAGCTGCAGGAGCAGTTCGGGCTCGACCCGTACCCGGTGCGCATCTCGCCCCTCCCGTTGCCGCGCCCGGAGCGCTCGGTGGAGTTCCACTGGGTCGAGGACGAGCTGCGCCGCTGCGACCTGGTGGTGACCACCAGCTACCACGCGCGGCTGGTGCGCAAGGCGGCCGAGAACGTGGGGATCCCCTGCGTGGTGCTGACGGTGAACCCCGACGTGGTGGAGACGATCCAGAAGCGGCTGCGCGAGGGCCCGCTGACCGTGGTGGCCGTCGAGCCGTCGTTCGGCGACCGCATGCGGGCGATGTACGTGGACGAGAACCCCGACCGCGTGCGGGTGGTGCTCGCCGACGACCACCACGCGCTCCGGCAGCTGGACCCCGACGACCCGGTGCTGCTGACCCGCGCCGCGCGGCTGCGGCTGAGCCCGCACGAGCAGCTCCCCACGCTCCTGCCGCACTCGCCCACCTTCTCGCCGCACACCGCGCGCGAGCTGCTGGGGGTGATCATCCGCCTGAACCTGGAGGCGGCGGCCGCGTCCGACCAGCAGCCGGTGCTGCGCACGCACGAGCCCGTCACCCTCGACACCTGACGCCGCCGCGGGTCTGTCCGGACGAGCCGCGGCGGCGCCGACGGCCCGCCGCGGAGGGGGCCGCTCCATCGCGGCCGATCCGAGTCTATTGCGGGGAGGGCGCGGCGGAACTATCTTCTCGCGACGTCCTTCCGGCGCCCTCTCGCCGATTCCGGCTCGCAGTTCGCACTCCTCCCGCATCCAGGCCACCGATGAGCACCCCGAATTCCGTGCGTACTTCGTCCAGCGCCGTGCCCCGCCGTCCGTGGGAGACGCCGCGCGTGACCGATCTTCCGCGCCTGACCGAGCTCACGCTGGCCACCGGCCCCGGCATCCCCGGCGGCGGCGGCACGGGCGGCGGCGGCAGCACCGTGATCCCCTGAAGCGTGCCCTCCGGCCCGTCCGGACGCACCCGCCCCGTCCCGGCCACCCGCCGGGACGGGGCGTTTTTGCGCCCCGTCCGCGTCTCCGGCACGCATCGTGACAGGGAGCGGCGTCGATGAGCCGCTTCCGCTTCACCCTTTTCGTCGCGGGCGACACGGCCCGCTCGCAGCAGGCGTACGCCGACCTCCGTCGCATCTGCCGCGAGCGGCTGGGCGACGGCGCCTTCGACATCGCCGTGGTGGACGTGGCCAGGACGCCCGACGCGGCCGAGACGCACCGCATCCTCACCACCCCCACGGTGGTGAAGGAGGCACCGGAGCCGCGGCGGCGCATCACCGGAGACCTGTCGGACGCCGACAAGGTGCTCACCGGCCTGGGGATGCTCCCCGGCTGGCCCGATCCCCTTCCCCTGTCCGATCCATGACGGTTTCCACGCAGCCGGTCGAGAAGCTCCCGACCGGGATCCCCGGCTTCGACCTGATCGCCGACGGCGGCCTCCCGCGCCAGCGCGCCACACTCATCGCCGGGACGGCGGGGAGCGCCAAGACGGTGTTCGCCGCGCACTTCCTGGCCGCGGGGATCGCGCGCGGCGAGGCCGGCGTGTTCGTCACCTTCGAGGATTCCGTCGAGGATCTGCGGCGCAACGTGGCCTCCTTCGGGTGGGACGTGGCGGCGTGGGAGGCGGCCGGGACCTGGGTGTTCGTCGACGCGTCGCCCGACGCCGACCAGCCGACCACGGTGGTGGGCGACTTCGACCTGAGCGCGCTGCTGGCGCGGGTGGAGCACGCCATCCGCCGCTCGGGGGCCGCGCGGGTGTCGATCGATTCGCTGAACGCGCTCTTCGTCCAGTATCGCGACCATGCGCTGCTGCGCGCGGAGCTGTACCGCATCACCACGCGGCTGAAGCGGATGGGCGTGACCCTCGTGTTCACCTCCGAGCGCACCGAGGAGTACGGCGAGGTCAGCCGCTACGGGGTGGAGGAGTTCGTGGCCGACAACGTGGTCATCCTGCGCAACCTGCTGGTGGACGAGCGGCGCCGGCGCACGCTGGAGCTGCTGAAGGTGCGCGGCGCGCCGCACCAGCGCGGCGAGTTTCCCTTCACCATCACCGACCACGGGATCATCGTCCTCCCCCTCTCGGGGATCACCCTCACCCAGAGCTCGTCGATCGTGCGGGTGGGGACGGGGAACCGGGTGCTGGACGAGATGTGCGGCGGCGGCTTCTTCCGCGACTCCATCATCCTCCTTTCCGGCGCGACCGGGACGGGGAAGACGCTGATGGTCACCCAGTTCCTGGCCGCGGGGTTCGAGGCGGGGGAGCGCTGCCTCCTCTTCGCCTTCGAGGAGAGCCGCGACCAGCTGTACCGCAATGCCGCGGCCTGGGGATACGACTTCGCGGGGATGGAGAGGGACGGGAAGCTGAAGGTGGTGAACTCCTATCCCCACGCGATGGCGATGGAGGACCACCTGGTGCTGATGCGCGACACCATCGAGGCGTTCGCGCCCAGCCGGGTGGCGGTGGACTCGCTCAGCGCGCTCGAGCGGGTGACGTCGGTGCGCGCGTTCCGCGAGTTCGTGATCTCGCTGACCTCCTTCCTGAAGCTGAAGGAGACGGCGGGGCTCTTCACCTCGACCACGCCGTCGCTGATGGGGGGAACGTCGGTGACCGAGAAGCACATCTCCACGCTGACCGACACCATCATCCTGCTGCGCTACGTGGAGAGCTACGGCCAGATGCGGCGCGGGCTCACGGTACTGAAGATGCGAGGGTCGGCGCACGACCACGACATCCGCGAGTACACGATCGACGGGAAGGGGATGCACGTGCTGGGGCCGTTCCGCGACGTCAGCGGCGTGCTGTCGGGGAACCCCACCTTCGCCGCGGAGGGCGACCACGGGGCGCCCGCCGGGCGAGGGGAGGACGAGCGGGAGGGGTGATGAGCACCGTGGGGCCCGTCCGCCCGCCGCGTCCCGACGAGCGGCTCCGCCAGATCATCGACCGGCTGGCGGACGGGGTGGTGGTCGTGGGGGGCGACGGCCTGGTGCGCTTCGTCAACCCGGCGGCGCAGGTGCTCTTCGGGCGCGGCGCCGCCGAGCTGCTGGGGCGTGAGTTCGGCTTCCCCACGCTGGCGGGGGAGACGACGGAGATCGACGTGGTGCGCCCGGGGGGCGCCACCGCGGCCGCCGAGCTGCGCGCGGTGGAAACGGAGTGGGAGGGCGAGCCCGCCTACATCGTGTCGCTCCGCGACGTCACCGACCGGCGGGAAGCCGAGGAGCGCCGCCGGCAGGCCGAGGCCGAGCAGGCCGCCCGCCGCGACGCCGAGAGCGAGGCGCGGCGGGCCCGTTTCCTTTCCAACGTCAGCTCGGTCCTCTCCTCCTCCCTCGACTACCACGCCACCCTGTCCGTCCTGGCCAAGCTCGCCGTTCCCGAGCTGGCGGACTGGTGCGTCATCGACGTGCTGGAGGAGGACGGGCGGATGGCGCGGGTGGCCGCGGCGCACGCGGAGCACGAGCGCGAGCCGCTGCTGGCGGTGCTCTGCGACGAGTTTCCGCCGCGGATGGACGGCCCCTCCGTCGGCGCGCAGGCGCTGCGGTCGGGCACTCCGGTCTACGTCCCCCGCGTGAGCGACGAGTGGCTGGAGGGGGTGACGACGGGCCCCGAGCACGCCGCGCTGATCCGCGCGCTGGGGATCCGCTCGCTGATCGCCGTCCCCCTCGTGGCGCGCACGGAGACGCTGGGGGTGGCCACGCTGGTCGGCGCCACGCGCGGCTACCGGCGCAACGACCTGGCGACGGCGGAGGATTTCGCGCAGCGCGCGGCGCTCTCCATCAGCAACGCGCGGCTGTACGCGGCGGCGCAGGAGGCCAGCCGCGCCAAGAGCGAGTTCCTGGCGGTGATGAGCCACGAGCTGCGCACCCCGCTGAACGCGGTGATGGGGTATGCCGACCTGCTGCAGGCGGGGATCGGCGGCGCGGTGAGCGAGCGCCAGCGCGGCTACCTGGACCGCATCAAGGAAGGCGCGCGGCACCTGGAGGGGATCATCGACGAGATCCTGGCCTTCTCGCGGATGGAGGCGGGGCAGGAGGCCGTCCGCGCGCGCCGGGTGGACCTGCGCGACGTGGTGCGCCAGGCCGGCGACCTGCTGCGTCCGCTGGCCCGGCAGAAGTCGCTCGAACTGGAGCTGCGCCTGCCGCCCGAGCCGGCGATCGTGGAGACGGACCCCGAGAAGGTGCTGCAGATCCTGCGCAACCTGGGGACGAACGCCATCAAGTTCACCGACCAGGGGCAGGTGCGCATCGAGGCGCTGCGCGACCACCCGCACCACCTCCTCCGCATCGTCGACACGGGGATCGGCATCCGCCGCGAGCACCGCGAGCGCATTTTCGAGCCCTTCTGGCAGGTGGAGCAGTCCAACCGCCGCGAGGTGGGCGGCACCGGGCTCGGCCTTGCCGTCGCCCGCCGCCTGGCGGAGCTGCTGGGCGGGCGGCTGACGCTGGAGAGCGCGCCGGGCCGCGGCAGCACCTTCACCTTGGCGCTTCCCGCCGCGGACAACCCCGAGAACGGCGGGGATCCGTCCGCGTAGCATCTCTCCTCTCCCCATCCATCTCCACCCGGAGCCGAGCCATGTCGCGGGGCAAGCTGCTGCTGATCGCGGGGGTCGCGGCGTTCGTGGCGATCATGCTGGCCGGGCCGGGCGCGGCGGTCTTCCCGTCCACCCTGCACTGGGGGGCGTGGGCCGCGTGCCCGGACGGGACCACGCCCGCGCACCGGCGCTTCCGCGAGTCGTACAACCGTCCCGGCGAGACGCAGGTGGCGTTCTACTGCGTCGCGCCCGACGGCACGGAGCACGAGCGCACCCTTGCCGCGATGGGCGGGCTCTTCCTGATGTACTTCATGGGCGGATGCGTGGTGCTGAGCCTGCTCTCGCGGCGGATCGGAGCGGCGCCGGCGGACGCGACGCGCGCCACCTCGTCCACGCCACGCGCCGTCCCCGGCGATGTGGAGGCGAAGGCGCGAGCGCTACTGGCGCGCGACCAGAAGATCCACGCCATCAAGCTCGTCCGCGAGGCCACGGGGATGGGCCTGGCGGAGGCGAAGGACTGGGTCGAGGCGCTCCCTCTCCGCCCGCCGTCATCACCACCACCGACCCTCCTCGCACCCGCCGGCAGCGCGAGCAATCGGCTGGCGGAATTGAAGCGGATGCTGGACGCGGGGCTCATCACCCAATCGGAGTACGACCAGAAGAAAAGCGAGATCCTGGCGGAGCTTTAGCACGAGTTTCCTCGAAATCTCGAGCGTCCCAGCCGATGAGCGGCTAGTGCGCATGTGTTCGCGCGGTGGCGTAAACGTACCTATTCAGCCTTAACGTTGCGTTTTCCTTGTCCAAACCGTATACTCGCCTCTCTCCTCTGTCATGGCAGGCCCACTTGTGCAAATGTCGGATCTGACATATGATTGAACTGGCTGAGAGAAAGGCGCTGATCTTTCTTTCGGGGGAGATCAAGACGCCGCCGTTCTCCGCCGAGGCGCGGCAGGAGGCGGGCGACCTGCTCCGGCAGGTGCAGGAAGGGGTGAAGCTGTCGATGCCGCACTCGCGGCCGCTGCCTTCACTCGGGCGGAACTGCCACGAGCTCCGCGTCAGGGACCAGAAGGTAACGTGGCGCATCATCTACCGGGTCGATCCCGACGCGGTGCTGGTGGCCGAGGTGTTTGCAAAGAAGACGCAAACGATACCGGATCACGTCCTGGAAACGTGCCGGAAGCGTTTCGCGGCCTACGACCGGGCAGTGGAGGGCAAATGAACAGCGAGAAGCGGGCGCGGCTCGAGGCCGCCGGGTTCAAGTTCGGCACCGTGGCCGAGTTCCTCGAGCTCACCCCCGAGGAAAGCGACCTCATCGAAACGCGGCTGGCGCTGCGGCTGTTCCTGCGCAGCGTGCGCGAGCGGGCAGGGCTCACGCAGGCAGAAGCCGCCAGGCGCATTGGCACCAGCCAGTCGCGGCTGTCCAAGATGGAGGGCGGCGATCCCACCGTCACCCTCGACCTGCTCATCCGCAGCGCGCTGAAGCTGGGGGCGCGCTACACCGAGATCGGCAAGGCCATCGCCGAGTGGCCGGGCGCGCCGAGCAGCGAGCCACCGCGCAGGAAGGCGGCGCCGCGAACATCCATCCGCAAGCGGCGGGGGACATCGTCGATGCGTTCGCCACGCGTGAAGACCATCATTGGCTGACGCAGATCGCCCCCGCGCGGATGGATGGGCGCGGGGGCGATGTCTCCTGCGGCGGTGGAGACCAATCAACCCAGCGCGGCGGCGCGCAGCTCGGCGAACGAGCGGGCGAAGGCGGCGACCAGCGCCTCGGGATCGGGGACGAGGCCGGCGTCGGCGGCCACGCCCACCTGCACGCGGCCTGCGTAGCTGAGGATGCTGACGCCCAGCCCCAGCCGGCCGGACTGCGGGACCCACGCCATCACCTCGCGCACGCGGCGGCCGCAGAACCAGATCGTCTCGCGCGGGCCGGGGACGTCGGTCATCACCAGCGTGGCGTTCTTCCCCAGGAAGGCCACGATCAGCCGCTCGACCCACTTCGGCAGGCGGCCGACGAGGCGCAGGATGGCGTAGAGCACCCGCGCCTCGGGCGAGCGCTTCAGCCGGTCCATCGTCCGCTTCACCGCCGACTCGCGCTCCACCGCGTCCGACAGGCCGACGGGGAGGGGGAGGAAGACGAGCCCGAAGCGGTTCCCCAGCGCGCCCAGCCCGGACATCTCCCGCAGGTTGACGGGCACCACCGCGCGTACCGGGCGGCGGAAGCGGCGGCCGTGCAGCTTCTCGTACTCGCGCATCCCGCCCGCGGCGGCGGCGGCCAGGACGTCGTGCACGGTGCCGCCGAGCGCCTTCGCCACGCGCTTGACCTCGTCCAGCGGCAGGGGGTCGCTCCACGCGGCGGTCTTGCGCATCCCCAGCCGGCCGCGGAAGGAGGACGGCGGGTCGCCGCGCATGAGCAGCAGCCGCGCGAGCGTCGCCATCACCGACAGGGCCGTCCGCACGGCGAACGCGACCTTCCCCGCGAGCGAGGCGGGGACGCGCAGGCCGCGGAGGGTGGCGGGGGTCCATCCCCGCGGCGCGAAGCCGTCGATCTCGTCCTCGTTGCCGGGCTGGTCGTCGAGCGTCAGCAGCACGTGGATCAACGCCATCCCGTCGGCGATGCAGTGGTGCACGCGCACGACGATGGCCGATCCCCCCGCGTAGCCGTCCGCCACCACGGCCTCCCAGAGCGGACGGCGCGGGTCGAGCGGGCGGCTCATCATCTCCCCCACCAGGTGCTGCAGCTCGCGGCGGCCGCCGGGCGCGGGAAGGGTGGCGCGGCGCAGGTGGCGGGCGAGGGAGAAGCGCGCGTCGTCGACCCAGCGCGGATGGCCGGCGGACTCGTCCACGCGTTGGCGGAAGCGGCGGTGTGCGAGGAGGCGCGTGCGCACCGCGACGCTCACGCGGTCGAAGTCCAGCGGCTCGGCGAAGGTGAGCACGCCGGTGATCACCATCTGGTTCTCCGGCCGCTCCATGTGCCACCACGCCGCGTCGGGCCCGCTCAGCCGCTCGGGCGGGGCGGGGCGATGGAGGGGCGCGCGCGGGGGTGCCTCAGCGATGACGGCCGTAGCGCTCATGGCTCGACACCCATTCCTGCGCGGAGATCGCGGCGGCCAGGCTGACCTCGCCGGCCAGCGCCACGCCGGCCACGATCTCCGCGAGCTTGTTCACCTTCCCCTTCCCCCAGCACCCCATCAGCTCCAGGCACTCGCGCTGCGTGGGCAGCCCCGTCCCGCCGCCGTGCGTGGCGACGATCAGCGACGGCAGGGTCAGGGAGATGTAGAGGTCGCGCTCCGGCGTGAGCTCGGTGTAGACGATCCCCGCGGACGACTCGGCGACGTTGGCCACGTCCTGGCCGCAGGCGATGAACATCGCGGTGACGGCGTTCGCGGCGTGGAGACCGTTGTTGTTGGCGCCGGCGAGCATCGCCCCGACGTTGGCGATGCCGTAGTGGTAGACCAGCGCCTCGGGCTCCGCGCGCGTGCGGGCGATCAGCACCTCGCGGGGGATGGTGACCTCGGCGGTGACGCGCTTGCCGCGGGTGCGCATGAGGTTCACGTGGCTGGCCTTCTTGTCCGTCGCGAGGTTCGCCTCGAGGTAGAAGCGCCGGATGCCGCGGAAGTGCTCGGCGATCCAGGCGCACGCGGCGCAGGTGGCGCGGCTGACCATGTTCTGCCCCGCCGCGTCGCCCGTGGTGAAGTTGAAGCGCAGGTAGGCGAACTTGCTGGCCAGGTACGTCTCCACGTGCACCAGCCGAGCGACGGAGCTGGTGGACTCGGCCGCGGCGCGGATCTGGTCCATGCTGGCGCCCACCCACCCGGTGAACTCGCGGGCGCGGCGCGCGTCGTCGAACACGAACACGGGGGCGCGCTGCATGGCGTCGGCCTCGACCGTGCACTTCACCCCGCCGCTCTCGTTCAGCACCTGCATCCCGCGGTTGTAGCTGGCGACGAGCGTCCCCTCCGACGTGGCCAGGGGGATGAGGAACTCGCCCTGCGCGTGCTCTCCATCGACGTGCAGCGGGCCGGCGATGCCGAGCGGCACCTGCGCCACGCCGGTGAAGTGCTCGCAGTTGCCGACGGCCGCGTGCGCGTCGAACGAGAACTTCGCCACGTGGTCAAAGGGGTGGCCGGAGAACTCGGCGGCGAAGCGCTGGCGCGCGAGCACCGCCGCCGGCCCGTAGTCGTCCGCCGGGTCGCGGGGGATGTGGACGCGGCCGGGCGCGTCGCGGACGGAGAGCGCGTCCTCGACCGCGAGGGTGAGGTCGCCGAACGGCTCGCAGGCGAAGGAGAGCTCGATCTCGTGCTTCCCTTCGTCCAGCGCGCCGTTCTCCACCTCCACGGTGACGGCGGCGCCGAGCGGGAACGGCAGCGGATGCAGCTCCGAGACGTCGCGGGCGGGAAGCTCCTCGCCGCCCGCGAGATGGAGGGTGAGGCGATCGGGCCCGATCTCGCGGCCGTCGATCCGCAGCGTGGCGACCAGCGTCAGCTCCACGTCGCGCAGGCGGTTCTTGAGCGCGAGCTCGAAGCCGTCGCCGGTGTTGCGCAGGCTGCCGAAGGTGTACAGCTGCCGCAGCAGCATCGCCGGCACGAACACCCGCGGCGCCAATGCCTCTCCGCCCTTCGCGGGCGCATCCAGGACGCTCATCTCCACCTGCCCGACTGGCGTAGGTCGCCGCCGGACCCGCTCCGGAGGCATGGAGCCAACTTCGGCCCGCCGCCGCGGCGCCGCATCGGGGGAATCTCCCCGCCGCTGTGGGTGGATGGTCGACGGCGGGCGGGGGCGGCTTCCCACGCGGGTTGCGCGGGGGATGCGGAGGGTCGACCTTCTCCCATCATCCCCCCTGACGGCGAGCGAGACGATGGCGGTACGCGCACCCGACTTCCGGCCCGAGCTTGAGTGGATCAACTCCGGCGGGCGGAAGCTGACCCTGGCCGACTTCCGCGGGCGCATCCTGGTGCTGGACTTCTGGACCTACGGGTGCATCAACTGCCTGCACATGATCCCCGAGCTGGCCGAGCTGGAGCGGCGCTTCCCGGACGACGTCGTGGTCGCCGGGGTGCACTCGGGGAAGTTCATTAACGAGCGGGTGACGGCGAACATCGCGCGGGCGTGCGAGCGGCTGGGGGTGCATCACCCCGTGCTGAACGACCGGCAGTTCCGCACCTGGCGTGAGTACGCGGTGAACGCCTGGCCCACGCTGGCCGTGGTCTCGCCCGACGGCTACGTGCTGGGGATGCAGGCCGGCGAAGTGACCGCCGAGCAGCTGGCGCCGGTCATCTCGCAGTTCATCGACGCGTCGAAGGCGGCGGGGAAGATGGGCGGCGCGGGCGTTCCCTTCGTGCCGCAGACGCAGCCGCCGGAGCCGGGCGTCCTCCGCTTCCCAGCCAAGGTCCACGCGGGGGACGACGGACGGCTGTTCGTCGCGGACACCGGCCACCACTGGGTGCTGGAGATCGAGCTGGCGGGAGATGGCGCGGCCGGCCGCGTCGTCCGCGCGTTCGGCTCCGGCCGGGCGGGGTGGATGGATGGGGATGCGCACGCCGCCGCCTTCCGCGCGCCGCACGGGCTGGCGCTGGCGGAGGGCGTCCTCTTCGTCGCGGACACCAACAACCACCTGGTGCGGGCGATCGACCTGGCCAGCGGGCGGGTAGCGACGGTGGCGGGCGTGGGCGACCAGGCGCGGCGGCGCTACCCCGGCGGCCCGGCGCTGGAGACGCCGCTGAACTCGCCGTGGGACGTGCTGTGGAAGGACGGCCGCCTGTACGTGGCGATGGCCGGGCCGCACCAGCTCTGGCGCATCGACCCGGCGGCGGGGAGCGCGGAGGTGTTCGCCGGCTCGGGGGCGGAGGAGGTGTTCGACGCCGAGCTGCCGATGGCCGCGCTCGCGCAGCCCAGCGCGCTGGCGACGGACGGCGGGCGCATCTACTTCGCCGACGCGGAGTCGTCGGCCATCCGCTACGCCGTGCCCGCGGCCGACGTGCGCACCGTCGTGGGCACCGGGTTGTTCGACTTCGGCGACAGGGATGGGGCGGGCGACGACGTGCGGCTGCAGCACGCGCAGGGAATCGCGTGGTGGGCGCGCGAGCGGAAGGTGCTGGTGGCCGACACCTACAACCACCGCGTGAAGACGGTGGATCCCTACACCCGCGAGGCCCGCGCGCTCGCCGGCGCGGGCGAGCCGGGGCTGGCCGACGGCGCCGCGGACGAGGCGCGCTTCTGGGAGCCGGGCGGCATCGCCGTCACGCCCGACGGCGCGCGGGCGTACGTGGCGGACACCAACAACCACGCCCTGCGCGTCATCGACCTCGCCACGCGCGAGGTGCGCACGGTGGAGCTGTTCGCGGAAGCGTGATGCGAATCATCGCTGGCGAGATCTCGCCCGGGCGTCTACTGCCAGTCCGCGCCAACCTCGTTTCCATCAAAGATGAAGCCCCTCGCCCGGTTGCCGGGCGAGGGGCTTCGCTCATCGTTCGGTCGCGCGTCAGTACTGCAGGACGGAGTACACGTCCCAGCCTTCCAGCAGGCGGCGGCCGTCGAGGAAGCCGAGCTCGATCAGGAAGGCGATGGCCGCCACCTCGCCGCCGAGCGCCTGGACGAGGCGGGCGCTGGCGGACGCGGTGCCGCCGGTGGCCAGCAGGTCGTCGACGATCAGCACGCGCTGGCCGGCCTCGACGGCGTCGACGTGCACCTCGAGCGCGGCGGTGCCGTACTCGAGCGCGTATTCCAGGTGGATCTTTTCCGCCGGGAGCTTGCCCAGCTTGCGGATGGGGACGAAGCCGACGCCCAGCTCCAGCGCCAGCGGCGCGCCGAAGATGAACCCGCGCGACTCGATCCCCGCCACCACGTCGATCCGCTCGCCGCGATAGCGCTCCGCGAAGTGCGTCACCACTTCGCGCAGGGCGCCGGGCTCGCGCAAGAGCGGCGTCACGTCGCGGAAGAGGATCCCCTCCATCGGAAAGTCGGGAACGTCGCGGATCAGCGACTTGAGGTGCTCCACGTGCGGAGGTCTCCGTTGGGTTCGGATGGGTGAGACGCGAGGAAGCCTGTGTTGCGTCCGGCAGGATTGGGCGCGGGCGCCGGCGATAGATCCTTCGGCCTGCAGGCGGCGGAGCAGACGCCGGTTACAGTCTGGCCGGCCTCAGGATGACGTCATCCCGGGTCAGCCGATCACTCAGCACTCGGCACTATCTCCCGAGCACGCCGCTGTACTTCTCCCACTCGTCCAGCACCATACCGGCGCCGCGGACGACGCAGGAGAGGGGCTCGGAGTCGACGTGGATCTCCAGGCCGGTCTCCTCGGCCAGGAGCCGGTCGAGGCCCTTGAGCAGCGCGCCGCCGCCGGTCATCACGATCCCCTCGTCGACGATGTCGGCGGAGAGCTCGGGCGGGGTGATCTCCAGCGCGCGGCGCACGGCGGAGACGATGGCGTGCACCGGCTCCTGGATGGCCTCGCGGATCTCCTCGCTGTACAGGCGCACCGTCTTGGGGATGCCGCTCACCAGGTCGCGCCCGTTCACGTCCATCTCGCGCTCCTGGCCCGTGGCCTTGGCCGAGCCGATCTGGATCTTCACCCCCTCGGCCGTGGCCTCGCCGATGAGCAGGTTGTAGCTCTTGCGCACGAAGGCCATGATCGCCTCGTCGAACTCCCATCCCCCCACGCGGATGGAGGCGTCGGCCACGATCCCGCTGAGCGCGATCACCCCGATCTCCGTGGTCCCCCCGCCGATGTTCACCACCATGCTGCCGCGGGGGGAGACGACGGGAAGGCCGACCCCGATCGCCGCCGCCATCGGCTCGGAGATCAGGTACACCTCCTTCGCCCCTGCCGCGAGTACGGCGGAGCGGACGGCGCGCCGTTCCATCTCGGTGATCCCCGAGGGAACGCCGATGACCACGCGCGGCTTGATGCGGAAGAGGCGCTTGGGGAGGACGCGGCCCAGGTAGTGGCGCAGCATCAGCTCGGCCATGTCCACGTCGGCGATCACCCCGTCGCGCATGGGCTTGACGGCGATGATCCCCTCGGGGGTGCGGCCGAGCATGCGCTTGGCCTCGAGGCCGATGGCGCGCACCCGGCCGCCGCGGCGCTCCACGGCCACCACCGAGGGCTCGTTGAGGACGATCCCCTCGCCCTTGACCTGGATGAGCGTGTTGGCGGTGCCGAGGTCTACCGCGATGTCGGGCACGTAGTTGCGCGGGCGTTCTGGTACGGGATTGACGGGTCGGCGCGGAATCTAACGCGGCCCCCGCACGCGGCGCCATCGCGATTGACCCCGCGGCGGCGCGCCTGTAGGCTAGGGAAGGGGACTGCGACACCATCACGGAGCAGGCGATGTTCTTCTACCGGGAGACGAACGGGATCCGCGTGACCGCGCAGCCGTTCTACCTGTCCGAGCACTCCGAGCCGGGCGACGACCGCTACGTGTTCGCCTACCGGATGCGCATCGAGAACGTGGGCGACCAGGCGGCGCAGCTGGTGTGGCGCCACTGGTACATCCACGACGGCGCCGCGGGCGACAGCGAGGTGGAGGGCGAGGGCGTGGTGGGCGAGCAGCCGCTGATCGGCCCCGGCGACGTGCACGAGTACCAGAGCTTCTGCGTGCTGGAGGGCCCGGAGGGAAGCATGGAGGGGTTCTACGAGTTCCGCCGCCCAGACGGCCACGTCTTCCGCGCCGACATCCCCCGCTTCCTCCTCCGCACCTTCAGCGCGTGACGCGATTCTGAAAACAGAAGGTCTCACGCAGAGGGCGCAGAGGCCGCAGAGGAGTTCGATCACTTCCTCTGCGGCCTCTGCGACCTCTGCGCAGGCGTTCGACAGTTCCGGCTACATGCGAGACCCAGGATTGGCGCCAATCCTGGGTTTTTCGCGCTCAAAACACTGGATTCACCGATTTTCTGTTGTACACGGATTTTCGATGTGCATTGACTCAGCAACAGG
>DASUYB010000022.1 GCA_036377595.1 Longimicrobium sp.
CGCGTCTGGACACGGCCCCGATCGTCGCGCTCGCCCTCGACCAGCTGGAGGTAGCGGGCGTCGGGGCCGCGCTTGCGGGGTGAGACGACCTCGCGCAGGTACATGTGCAACAGGATAGGTGCATGCCTGTTGCTGAGTCAACGCACATCAAAAATCCGTGTACAACAGAAAATCGATGAATCCAGTGTTTTGAGCGCGAAAAACCCAGGATTGGCGCCAATCCTGGGTCTCGCATGTAGCCGGAACTGTCGAACGCCTGCTGCGTGAGCCAATTCTTTTCTGTCTTTCTCCGCGCGCTTACAGCGCGACGCGCAGCTGCCGCCGCTGGATCCACAGCGCGTTGACCGCCGACAGCGCGAACGCGATCGGGTAGGCGACGGCCATGAACAGCACGGACCCCGCGAACCCGCCGTCCCAGTGCCCGGTGCGCTGCATGTAGTCGATGCGCGCGTCGCCGATCGCCACCCACTGCAGGTACGAGTAGAAGACGAACAGCGCCAGCGGCAGCCAGAGCAGCGCCGTCCGCTTCCACCCGATGTACCCGTGGCGGAGCGTCGCCCGGTCGGCCAGGTAGAGCAGCCGCAGGCAGGCGACGTACTTCCCCCAGCCGATGATCTG
Organism: Longimicrobium sp.; assembly: GCA_036377595.1. Lineage (NCBI taxonomy): Bacteria > Pseudomonadati > Gemmatimonadota > Longimicrobiia > Longimicrobiales > Longimicrobiaceae > Longimicrobium > Longimicrobium sp. The sequence continues at coordinate 619 of DASUYB010000022.1, forward strand.
GTACGCAATGTCGGCGCCCTTCAGGTCGCCCTCGGAGTACGTCGAGCCGGAGAGCGTGGTCACGCCGAACCCCGCCAGCAGCACCGCGCCAACGGTGAACAGGAGCGCCGCGAGCACGAACTCGCGCGGGTTCTCGGAGAGCGTCCTGCGCAGGGAGAGGCGTCGCATGGGGCGGGACTGGAGAGGGAGATCGGGTGGGACGGCAGATGAAATATAGCAGCCGGGCTTCATCTCCAAAGATGCTGGACGAAGCGAGCGGCCCCGGGGCGTGATGCCCCGGGGCCGCTCGTCTACCGAAACCCAGGCCGGCGTCAGGCCGGGATCACCGTCGCCTCGTCGGCGGCCGCGATCTCGGGGCGGGCGCTGGCGGCGGGGCCGAACCCGCCGTCGTCGCTCGCCTCCACCTCCTCCGGCTCCTCGGGCCCGAACTCCACGTCCTGGTACCGGTAGATGCCGGTGCCCGCCGGGATCAGGTGCCCGATGATGATGTTCTCCTTCAGCCCCTGCAGGTTGTCGCGCGCGCCGCGGATGGCGGCGTCGGTCAGCACCCGCGTGGTCTCCTGGAAGCTGGCCGCGGAGATGAACGACTGCGTGGTCAGCGAGGCCTTGGTGATGCCGAGCAGCAGCGGCTCGGACGTCGCCGGCTTCTTCCCGCCGTTCAGCGCCTCCTGGTTGGTGTCCAGGAACACCGTGCGGTCGATGGTCTCGCCCTCCAGGAACTCCGTGTCGCCCGGCTCCATGATCCGGACCTTCTGGAGCATCTGGCGGATGATCACGCCGATGTGCTTGTCGTTGATCTTCACGCCCTGCAGGCGGTAGACCTCCTGCACCTCGTTCAGCAGGTACTGCTGCACCGCCGCCGGACCCTTGATCCGCAGGATGTCGTGCGGGTTCACCGGACCCTCCGACAGGCGGTCGCCGGCGCGCACGAAGTCGCCCTCGTGCACGCGCAGGTGCTTGCCCACCGGCACCTCGTACACCCGCTCGTTCCCCGTGTCGGGGATCACGATCACCTCGCGCTTGCCGCGCTTGATGTCGCCGAAGCGCACGGTGCCGTCGACCTCGGTGATCACCGCCGGGTCCTTGGGCCGGCGCGCCTCGAACAGCTCGGCGATGCGCGGCAGGCCGCCGGTGATGTCGCGCGTCTTGTACGCCTCGCGCGCGATCTTGGCCAGCGTGGCGCCGGGCTCGATGGCCTCGGCGTCGCGCACGGTCAGCTGCGCGCCCACGGGCACGATGAACTCGCGCAGCTTCACGCCGTTGGCGTCGACGATCTCGATCATCGGGTGCAGCTTCTTGCTGCGGTCCTCGATGATCACCATCTGGCGCCGCCCCGTGCTCTCGTCCAGCTCCTCGCGCACCGTGGCCTCGTCGACGATGTCGATGAAGCGCACCGTGCCGCCGAAGTCGGCCACGATCGGCTCGGAGTACGGGTCCCACGAGAACAGCGTGTCGCCCACGGCGATCTTGTCGCCGTCGTGCACGGCGATGGTGGCGCCGTACGGCACCGCCAGCCGGCTGCGCACCGCGCCCTCGGCGGTGCGCATGATGATCTCGCCCTCGCGCGAGGTGACGATGCGCGTGCCGTCCGGCGTGGTGACGGTGGTGATGCGGTCGAACTGCGCCACGCCCTCCACCTTGCTCTTCCGCACCGTGGTGGCGGCGATGCGCGCCGCCGTGCCGCCGATGTGGAAGGTGCGCAGCGTCAGCTGCGTCCCCGGCTCGCCGATCGACTGCGCGGCCAGGATGCCCACGGCCTCGCCCGGGTCCACGATCCCCATCGTCGCGAGATTGCGGCCGTAGCACTTCACGCACAGCCCGCGACGGCTCTCGCAGGTCAGCACCGAGCGGATCTTCACCGACTGGATGCCGGCATCCTCGATCTGGTCGGCGATCTCCTCGTCGATCAGCTTCCCGGCCTCCACGATCAGCTCGCCGTCGATCGGGTCGAACACGTCGTCGGCCGCCACCGAGCCCACGATGCGGTCCTTCAGCGGCTCCACCACGTCCTCGCCCTCCTTCAGGGCGGAGACCTCGAGGCCCAGGATCGTCCCGCAGTCCTCCTCGGTGATGGTCACGTCCTGCGCCACGTCCACCAGTCGCCGCGTCAGGTACCCGGCGTCCGCCGTCTTCAGCGCCGTGTCCGCGAGACCCTTACGGGCGCCGTGCGTGGAGATGAAGTACTCCAGCACGGTGAGCCCCTCGCGGAAGTTCGACTTGATCGGGCTCTCGATGATCTCGCCGATGCCGCCGGTGAGCTTCTTCTGCGGCTTGGCCATCAGGCCGCGCATCCCGGCCAGCTGCCGCATCTGGTCGCGGCTGCCGCGGGCCCCCGAGTTCATCATCATGTACACGGGGTTGAACCCGCCGCGGCTGCGCCGGAGGCGGTCGACCATGGCGTCGGCCACGTCGTTGTTGGCGTGCGTCCAGGTGTCGATCACCTTGTTGTAGCGCTCGCCGTTGGAGATCACGCCGTTGTTGTACGCGCGGGTGAAGCGCGTGACGTCGTCCTCGGCCTCGCGGAGGATCTGGTCCTTCTCCGCGGGGATCTCCATGTCCTCGATCCCCACCGACACGCCGCCCAGGGTGCTGTAGCGGAACCCGAACGCCTTCAGGTCGTCCAGGAACACCACCGTCGTGGCCAGCCCCACCTCGCGGTAGGCGGTGAAGATGATGTCGCCCAGCTCCTTCTTCCCCATGGTGCGGTTCCAGTACCCCAGCCGGGGCGGCACCACGGAGTTGAAGATCACCCGCCCCGGGGTGGTCTTGATCCAGGCGGCCCTGCGCTCCTCGCCCTCCTCCATCTCCGCCTCGGGGCGCGGATCGGTGAAGTAGTAGATGGGCGAGTGGTAGCCCACGGCCTTGTGGGCCAGCGCCATCTCCACCTCGGCCACGCTGCCGAAGCGGCGGACGACCTTGCTCAGGTCGCGCTCCTGCGGCGCCTTCTGCTGCTCGGCCAGGTCGGCCTCGAAGGTGGCCTGGTGGCGCGCCGTCTCGTGCGTCAGCCAGTAGCACCCGATCACGATGTCCTGGCTGGGCGCCGCGATGGGCCGGCCGTTGGACGGGAGCAGGATGTTGTTCGACGACAGCATCAGCACCCGCGCCTCGAGCTGCGCCTCGAACGACAGCGGCACGTGCACGGCCATCTGGTCGCCGTCGAAGTCGGCGTTGAAGGCCGCGCACACCAGCGGGTGGATGCGGATGGCCTTCCCCTCGACCAGCACCGGCTCGAACGCCTGGATCCCCAGGCGGTGCAGCGTGGGCGCGCGGTTCAGCAGCACGGGGTGGTCGCGGATGATGTCCTCGAGCACCTCGTACACGCGCGGGTCGTCGCGCTCCACGATCTTCTTGGCGCGCTTGACCGTCTCGGCCTCGCCGCGCTTCTCGAGCTCGTGGATGATGAACGGCTTGAACAGCTCCACCGCCATCGCCTTGGGGAGGCCGCACTGGTGCAGCCGCAGCTCCGGCCCGACGACGATCACCGAGCGCCCCGAGTAGTCCACGCGCTTGCCGAGGAGGTTCTGGCGGAAGCGCCCCTGCTTCCCCTTCAGCATGTCGCTGAGCGACTTCAGCGGGCGCTTGCCGCGGCCGCGGATGGCCTTGCTGCGCCGGCCGTTGTCGAACAGCGCGTCCACGGCCTCCTGCAGCATGCGCTTCTCGTTGCGCAGGATGACCTCGGGGGCGCGCATCTCCATCAGCTTCTTCAGCCGGTTGTTCCGGTTGATGACGCGCCGGTAGAGGTCGTTCAGGTCCGACGTGGCGAAGCGGCCGCCGTCGAGCGGCACCAGCGGGCGCAGGTCGGGGGGGATGACCGGGATCACGTCCATGATCATCCACTCCGGCTTGTTGCGCTCGCCGGCGGTGTCGCCCGAGTTTCGGATGGCGTCGATCACCTTCAGCCGCTTCAGCACCATCTTCTTGCGGTGCTGGCTGGTCTCGCCCGCCACCTGCGCGCGCAGCGTCTCCGCGAGCGACTCCACGTCGATCTGGCGCAGGAGGTTGCGCACCGCGTCGGCGCCGATCTCGGCGCGGAACTCGGCATCGCCCTCCTCGCGGGCCTTCTCGCGCAGCGCCAGGTACTCGTCCTCGTCGAGGACCTGGCTGTGCTTCACGTCTTGGCTGCCCACGGCGGTGACGACGTACGCGGCGTAGTAGATGACCTTCTCCAGGTCGCGCAGCGTCATCCCCAGCAGGTAGCCCATCTGGCTGGGAAGCGTCTTGAACATCCAGATGTGCGCCACCGGCACGGCCAGCTCGATGTGCCCCATCCGCTCGCGGCGGACCTTGGAGAGAGTCACCTCGACGCCGCACTTGTCGCAGACGTGGCCGCGGAAGCGGATGCGCTTGAACTTGCCGCAGTGGCACTCCCAGTCCTTCACCGGACCGAAGATGCGCTCGCAGAACAGGCCGTCGCGCTCGGGCTTGAACGAGCGGTAGTTGATGGTCTCCGGCTTGGTGACCTCGCCGAAGCTCCAGGAGCGGATCTCCTCGGGGGAGGCCAGCTTCACCTGGATGTAGTTGAAGTCCTGAGACCGGGTCTCGCGGCCGCGGGGAAAGTCGATCATGGTCCCCTTGCTGTATCGGGTGTTCCGCCGGCGGTCGGCCGCCGGCGGTCAATCGTAGCTATCGAGTCAAGGCCGAACTGCGAAGTCCTGGGTCCCAAGTCCTAAGTCCTAAGTTGAACAGCAGTTACTTAGGACTTAGGACTCAGGACTTAGGACTTCCTCAGTTCCCCAGCGTCACGCTGATCCCCAGCGCCTGCAGCTCCTTCACGAGCACGTTGAAGCTCTCGGGAAGGCCGGGCTCCGGAAGGTTCTCGCCCTTCACGATGGCCTCGTACACGCGCGAGCGGCCGTTCACGTCGTCGCTCTTCACCGTCAGGATCTCCTGCAGCGTGTGCGCGGCGCCGTACGCCTCCAGCGCCCACACCTCCATCTCGCCGAAGCGCTGGCCGCCGAACTGCGCCTTGCCGGCCAGCGGCTGCTGCGTGACCAGCGAGTACGGGCCGATGGAGCGCGCGTGGATCTTGTCGTCCACCAGGTGGCTCAGCTTCAGCATGTAGATGGCCCCGATCGTCACCGGGCTCTCGAACGTGTTGCCGCTGCGCCCGTCGCGCATCCACACCTTGCCGCCGGGGGTCAGCCCGGCCGCCGCCATGTGCTCCTCGAGCGCGGCGTTCACCAGCGTGTCGCCGGCCTTCGCCTTCCCGCCCGCGGCCGCCAGCGCCGCCGCCGCCGGGTAGAGCGTCTCGAAGTCGCCCTCCCGCATCTCGGCCACCTCGCGCGCGGCGGCAACCAGGTACTCGACCAGCGGCGTGAGCTTCGCCCGCACCTCGGCGGGCACGCCGTCGCCCACCAGCAGGCGGTCGATGGGCCGGCCGATGCCGGTCTCGGGCCGCGGCTCGGGCTCGCCCGACTCCTCCAGCGCGTGCGCCGCGTGGGCGATGGCGCGGACGTCGTCGACCGTGAACGCCGGCGGCTGCGCGGTGACCCCGAGCGCACGGCCCGCCCAGGTCACGCCCGCGAGGCGGATCAGCACGCCGATCTCGTCCTCGCTCGCCCCCTGGAACACCGCGGTCTTGCTCTCGAAGCCCAGCACGCGCGACGCCCAGCCGAGGTGCGTCTCGAGGATCTGCCCCACGTTCATGCGGCTGGGCACGCCCAGCGGGTTGAGGCAGACGTCCACCGGGGTGCCGTCCGGCATCACCGGCATGTCCTCGTCGGGAACGATGCGGGCGATGATGCCCTTGTTCCCGTGGCGCCCGGCCATCTTGTCGCCCACGGAGATCTTGCGCTTCTCCGCCAGGTACACCTTCACCAGCTGCACGACGCCCGGAGGCAGCTCGTCGGGCTGGAAGACCTTGTCGATCTGGTTCTCGGTCTTCTGGCGCACCCGCTCGATGCGGCGCTTGCTCTCGTCGATCAGGCGGCGGAGCTGCTCGTTGGTCGGCCGGTCGGTCACCTTGAGCGTGGTGAGGTCCACCTCGCCCAGGTCCAGCGCGTCCACGATCTCGTCCGTCAGCACGGTGCCCTCGTTGAAGTAGGGCTCCACCGTCCCCTTCTTCAGGAAGAGGGCGGCCTCCTTGCCGCGGATCAGCTCCTTGACCTCCTCGTCGCGCGCCTCGCCGATGCGCTGGATCTCGTTGCGCTCGAAGGTGCGCAGCTCGCCGATCTTCTGCCCGCGCTCCTTCTCCAGGATCGGGTCGTCGATGCGGCGCGAGAAGATCTTCACGTCGATCACCGTCCCCTCCACACCGGGCGGGACCTTGAGCGACGAATCCTTCACGTCCTTGGCCTTCTCGCCGAAGATCGCGGTCAGCAGCTTCTCCTCGGGCGAGAGCTCGGTCTCGCCCTTCGGCGTGATCTTGCCCACCAGGATGTCGCCGGCCTTCACCCGCGCGCCGATGCGCACCACGCCCCGCTCGTCGAGGTCCACGAGGGACTCCTCGGCCACGTTCGGGATCTCGCGCGTGATCTCCTCCATCCCGCGCTTGGTGTCGCGCACCTGCAGCTCCAGCTCCTGGATGTGGATCGACGTGTACACGTCGTCGCGCACCAGGCGCTCGCTGAGGATGATGGCGTCCTCGAAGTTGTTGCCGTACCAGGGCATGAACGCCACCAGCAGGTTCCGTCCCAGGGCCAGCTCGCCGCCGTCGGTGCTCGCGCCGTCGGCCAGGACGTCGCCCTTCTTCACCTGCTGCCCGACGTAGACCAGCGGACGCTGGTTCAGCGCTGTGTCCTGGTTGGTGCGCCAGTACTTCTTCATCCGGTAGCGGTCGAACTGCGCCAGGCGCCGCAGCGGCTCGTCGCCGGTCGCGCCCTCGCCGCCCGCGTCCACCACGATGTGGTCGGCGGTCACTTCCTTCACCACGCCGCCGCGACGCGCGACGACCACGGCTCCGGAGTCAACGGCGATGACCTGCTCCAGCCCGGTCCCGACGAGCGGGGCCTCGGGGAAGAGGAGCGGCACCGCCTGGCGCTGCATGTTCGAGCCCATGAGGGCGCGGTTGGCGTCGTCGTGCTCCAGGAACGGGATCAGCGCCGCGGCGATCGACACCAGCTGGTCGGGCGCCACGTCCATGAAGTCGATCTCGTCCGGGCGCAGCAGGGGGAAGTCGCCCCGCTCGCGGCAGAGGATGAACTCGTTGACGAAGGTGTTCTCCCCCGTCAGCGGCGCGTTCGCCTGCGCGATGCGCGCGTTCTCTTCCTCGTTCGCCGACAGCCACGCGGTGATCCGCGTCACCACCGGGGTCACGTGCACCACCGGCACCTTCGTCCCCACCGGCACGCGGCCCACGTCGCCCTCGGGCGAGAGCGCGGCCACGCCGGTCACGAAGTCCAGCCCCACCTCGTCGGGCGTGTCGCCGAAGTCCGCCTCGGCGAGGCCCTCCATCTGCCGCGCGTGGATCGCGTCCACCACCTCGGCGGTGAGCACCGTCCCCGGCACCGCCAGCACCGCGGCCGCCTTCGGCGCGAACACGCGCACCGGCAGCGACGCCGGGTTGCGAATGGCCTCGGGGGCCACGCCGCGCGCGGCCGCGCCGGCGCGGCGCGACACCACGCGGACCAGGTTCACCGGCTGCGCAGAGATGCGGTCGGCCAGCTCCTCGGTCACGCGCTCGCCGCGGCGGGCCAGGACGGGGAGGGTGGCGAAGGCCGCGTCCCACTCGGTCTGCGGGATCTCGCCCGCCAGCATCCGCGGGAAGAGCGAGGTCCAGTCGAGCACGTCCTCGGCCAGCTCGGCGCCCACGATCATGGCGCGGAACACCTCGCGGCCGCGGGCCTCGTCGACCTCCTCGCCCTTCTTGGCGAACACCTTGGAGCGCTCGCCCAGGACCAGGCGGACCGCGTCGTCCAGCTTCACGGTCGACGGATACTTCACCACCGCGCGCACCACCTTGCGGTAGGGCGTCTCGATGAAGCCCAGGTCGTTGATCCGCGAGTACGTGGTCAGCGAGTTGATCAGCCCGATGTTCGGACCTTCCGGCGTCTCGATCGGGCACATGCGCCCGTAGTGCGAGTAGTGCACGTCGCGCACCTCGAAGCCGGCGCGCTCGCGGGTCAGGCCGCCCGGCCCCAGCGCGGAGAGACGCCGCTTGTGCGTCATCTCGGCCAGGGGGTTGGTCTGGTCCATGAACTGCGACAGCTGCGACGATCCGAAGAACTGCTGGATCACCGCCGAGACCGTGCGCGCGTTGACCAGGTCGTCGATGTTGATCTTGTCGGGGTCCGACACGATCGACATGCGCTCGCGCACCAGCCGCGCCATGCGGCTGAGGCCCACGGAGAACTGGTTGGCGATCAGCTCGCCCACCGAGCGAACGCGGCGGTTCCCCAGGTGGTCGATGTCGTCGGTGTAGCCGCGCCCCTCGTGCAGCTCCACCAGGTTGTAGAGGATCGCCAGCACGTCCTGCGCGGTCAGCGCCGTCATCCCCGCGGGGGGCACGGCGAAGTGCAGCGAGCGGAAGGCGTCGCCCAGCCGCTGGTTGATCTTGTAGCGGCCGACACGACCGAGGTCGTACCGCTTGTTGAGCGTCTCCTCCAGGTACTCGCTGTAGTCGCTGCGCGCGGTCGCCGAGCCGCCGTCCGCCAGGTCGCCGGAGACCACCAGCGAAGCGCGCGGCTGGAAGAGCAGGCGCCACACCTGGGTGTAGACCTGGACGACGCGGTTCAGCTCGTACACCAGCACCCGCGACGGGCGCGCGGTCTTCTCCGCCCGCTCCTCGCGGAAGTTCTCCCACACGTAGCGGATGCCGCGCTCCTGCGCGAAGCGCAGCATGCGCTCCTCGGCGGTGCGCTGCGCCTCGCGCGAGTTGGGGTCGGCCGAGGCGCTGTCGCGCTCGTTCCAGGCGCGGAGGAAGTCGGCCACGTGCATGATGCCGTCGCCGGCCTCGAAGTACTCGTCCTCGGTCCACACGTCGGGCGCCGGGGCCGTCCCCGGGCGCACCAGGTTGTGGATGGCGAAGAGCGAGTCGAGCGTCCCCCGCGTGGGGTCCTTGCCGAGCGTGGCGCGGAGCGACGTCCCCGTCTGCCCCTGCGGGCGGAAGAGCTGCACGCTCTCCACGCCGGCGCGCGTCAGCCGGCCGACGACCTCGGCGTTCACCTCGTCGCCCGCGCGCGCCAGCAGCGCCGACGCGATCACGGGAAGCGTGTACACGCCGCCCTCGGTGAGCGTGCGGTAGGCGTCGGGCGTCAGCCGCGCGCCGCGCTCGAACACCTCGCCCGTTCCGGGGACCACCGCGTCGCGGTAGAACCGCGGGCCCTCGGGCCCCAGGATGGCGGGATCGGGCACGTCGGCGGCCAGGAAGCCGTGGAACACCTCGCCGCGGCGCCCCTCGCGCGTCCCCTCGCCGGCGAGCGACGACAGCGCCACGCTCTCGCGGTTGAAGAACACGCCCAGGATGTCGGCGTCGCGCGAGTACCCCACCGCGCGCAGCAGCGCCGTGGCGGGGAACTTCTTCTTCTTGTCGATGTGCACCGCCACCACGTCGTGGATGTCGATGGTGAACTCGACCCACGAGCCGCGGAACGGGATGATGCGGGCGCTGAACAGCTTGCTCCCGTTGGGGTGCGTGGTCTCCTCGAACACCACGCCGGGAGAGCGGTGGAGCTGCGAGACGATCACGCGCTCCGCGCCGTTGATGATGAACGTGCCCAGGGGGGTCAGCACCGGCAGGTCCCCCAGGTACACTTCCTTTTCGATGATGTCCTTCGGACGGCGCTCGTCCCCGATGTCCTCCCACACCACCAGCCGGAGCGTCGCCTTGAGCGGAGCCGCGTACGTCATGTCGCGCTCCATGCACTCCTCCATGTCGTACTTCGGCTCGCCCAGGGCGTAGCGGACGTACTCCAGGGAGAAGTTCCCGTTGACGTCGGAGATGGGGAAGATCTCGTTGAACACACGCTCCAGCCCGACGTCCTCGCGCTCGCGCGCGGCCGCGTCGGTCTGCAGCAGCGTTTCGAACGCGCGCAGCTGAACGTCCAGCAGGTTGGGATGCTCCATCCCCGCCGTCAGCTTGGCGAACGAGACGATCGGCTTGTTTACGGTTGCCAAGTGGGTCTCCCTCTTCGAGCGCGTGGAACCGGACCGGAAAGCGCAAACGACCCCGACCGGAAGCCCCGGCGGGGTGACGTGCCGTCCGTGATCTATGTAAGAGGCCGCGTGGGCGCCATCATTTACCTTCGGGCTGAAGTTGGACCGGCATGGGGCGCCGCGCTGGCCGGAGCGGCTTCGGGCGCCCGCCGCGCGCGGCCTCTCCGGGGGAGAGGCCGCCCGCGGCAGCCGTCCGACTACTTCAGCTCGACCGACGCGCCCTGCTCCTCGAGCTTGGCCTTGATCTGGTTGGCCTCCTCCTTCGACACGCCCTCCTTCACCGGCTTGGGCGCGCCGTCGACCAGGTCCTTGGCCTCCTTCAGCCCCAGGCCGGTGATCTCGCGGACCACCTTGATGACCTGGATCTTCTTCTCGCCGGCGCCCTGCAGCACGACGGTGAACTCCGTCTGCTCCTCGGCGGCCGGGGCGGCGGCGCCGCCGCCGGCGGCCGGCGCGGCGGCCATCGCCACGGGGGCGGCCGCGGTCACGCCGAACTTCTCCTCGAACGCCTTCACGAAGTCGGCCAGCTCGAGGACGGTCATGTTGCCGATCGCGTCGAGCAGCTCGTCACGGGTAAGCGTAGCCATTTCAGCGGGCTCCTTCTTCTAGACGGTACGTGGTTCGGAAAACCGGGTTGTCGTTGGTGCGGCGCTCGGCGGCCTCAGGCCCCGGCGCCCTCCTTCTGCTGCCGCAGCGCGTCGACCGCGCGGGCGAAGCCCGCCAGCAGCTGGCTCATCCCGCCCGCCAGGCGCGCCATGGGCGCCTGCAGCCCGCCGGCGATCTGCGCCAGCAGGACCTCGCGGGGAGGCATGTCGGCCAGCTTCTTCACCTGGTCGGCGTTCACCTCGCGGCGCTCCACCACCCCCACCTTCACGGCCGGCCGGTCGCCGAACTCGCGGGCGAAGTCGGTCAGCGCCTTGGCCGCGGCCACCGCGTCGTCGCGGCCGATCACCAGGCCGGTGGGGCCGGTGAAGAACGCGGCCACGTCGGGCACGTCGAGCCCCTGCAGCGCGCGCTGGGCCAGCGTGTTCTTCACCACGACGTACTCCACCCCCTGCTTGCGCAGGCGGGCGCGGAACTGCGTCATCTGCTTGACGTTCAGCCCCGTGAAATCCGTCAGGTAGAACGCGCTGGCGCCTTCCAGCTTCTGCTTGAGCTCGCCGATGAACTCGTCCTTGTCGCTTCT